>JABXGU010000370.1 GCA_016550415.1 archaeon
AAAAAGGGAAATGGAGCCTCGGACGGGGATTGAACCCGCGACCAGCAGCTTACAAGGCTGTCGCTCTACCACTGAGCTACCGAGGCATGATAATGCTGGTGTTGTATAACTCCTTTTTGACTTTTACGCCCAATTGGTCGGTTAGTATTCGTTGGAGGGACAAAAGTTTTTCAACCCTTCTAACTAACACTAGAGAGCTGGGTCGATGGTCTAGATAACTGAGAAGATATCTTCTTTGTCAAGAATGGTATGATTCGAGGTTTGGGACCTCGAGGCCGGGGGTTCAAATCCCCCTCGGCCCACCATCTCTTTCCTTTATTGTATTTGGCTTGTATTCGAAAAACTTTAATATTCGAGTTAGATGATGCCTTCTGGACGCGGCCATAGTACCTGGGAAACACCCGGTCTCGTCAGATCCCGGAAGTTAAGCCAGTTACGTCGACTCGAGTACTGATGTCCGAGAGGTGTCGGAAAAGAGCCGAGCTGCGTTCCACTTTTTCTTTTTGGTTACTGGAATTGATTATGTCCGATAAGAAAAGGTTTTTATTAGGCTTTTGAGCCGTTGCGCAAGAAATGCATGTGAAAAAGTGATTCAAATGATGCAGGTCGGGAACGAGTGGTCTTGGATCATCAACCTTCTTTTCATTGTCTTTTTCTTTGTCATGTATATGTATGGCACTCGAATTCAAGCTTATGTGTGGACACGCCAAGTTGAAACGGCTGTTAGCCAATTAGAATCTCTTACAACGCAGGGCAAGCAAATTGCTTACCGAGCATTTAAGGATCTTGCAGCAAAGGAAGAAGACATCAAATCAACAGTCGAAGACTTCATGGAGTTCTTTATTATCGAACCCGTGAGTTTGGATCCTGCAGGTGTTTTGGGTCGCTTAGAGCATTTATTGGATGTGCGTACACATCGCTATGAGAAAGAAATTGCTCGAATTGCACCCAATGCTGAGCCTGAAAAAGCCGCAAATGCAGAGAGCGTACTCTCCGGTGCAATGGCGCTAAATTATATCTTCCGTGTTGTGCGCCATTTTATGATTTTAGGGAAGAAAACAAAGAGCATCTACTATATTATGCAAGTCCAGATGCAATTGCCAGAAATAATGCGAATGGCAAAAGCATATTTTGAAGCAGTGAGGGCATTCGCAGACGGAAAGCCAATAGGTGATGGTATGGGCCCGTTAGCAATTGCACACTTTGCCAGAGAACTAAAGGCGGGGAAAAGCGAAGAAATCACTCAACACACGATTGCTCTATCTTCAAAATTCGAAGGACGAAAAATCCTCTTTGTCCGTGCAAAGGGTTACGGGAGTCATGTTGGCAAGCCCGGCGAAGCAATAAAAATGCTTGTTGACCGAAGCAAGGGAAAAATTTCCCGTATAATCACCATTGATGCGGGAATGAAACTGGAAGGAGAAGATAGTGGCCATATCATTGAAGGGGTCGGAGCAGCAATTGGGGATCCTGGACCAGAGAAATTCAAGATGGAAGACTCGGGCGTCAAATACGATATTCCAATTGACGCAATAATCATCAAGGAATCATTGGAGGATGCCTTGAGCCCGATGAAAAAAATTCTCGTTGATGCTGTGCCAAAAATAATTGAACGCATCAAGAACGCTATTATGCTAAGAACAAAGAACGGAGACACTGTAATAGTAGCAGGAATCGGTAACTCCATTGGCATAGCTTAAGGGTAAAATCATTGAGAACTTGACGATTGGTAAAGCTTTTTCAGATGAGATAAGAGCATGGCACGGGGTCTGTGCATTGCCTAAAGTTTCATACCAATGGGTAGCAATTGGTGGTACCTTTGATCAGCTTCACAAAGGGCACAAGACTCTGCTTCGCCGGGCTTTTGAATTGGGACGTCAAGTTCTCATCGGATTAACCACACAAGAAATGGTCAAGCACAAACCAGATTGGGAATCAATAAGAAGTTATGAGCAACGAGAGGCTGAACTACAGCAGTGGCTTGAAGAAGAAGGCTATAGTGGACGCTATATCATTAGACCATTAAGTGACGCATATGGTCCAGCAATTACAATGCCAGAGTTGCAGCTGATTGTTGTTAGTGAAGATACTTGCCCAGTAGCCAAAGAAATTAATGAAATAAGAAGGGAAAGAGGACTTCAACTTCTTCACATTGCTGTACTCACCATGGTTATGGCGGAAGACCTTATTTCAATTTCTTCGACACGCATACGAGCCGGGATTATTGATAGAGACGGACGACTAATCTACAAAGAAGTTCCAACCCCGTAGTGAAAGGCTTTAAGAGCCTACAAAATAATTTTTCATTGCAATGAAGGGATAACAGCCATTTTCGAGGACGAGCCAAAAGGATAACACCTAATGATGGCTTGTGCAAGATAAATGGCGACACCAGAGCGGCGTTGAGGGTTATGAGGCATGTGACAGGCTCCTACACGATCTATGACGTGAAGTCAAGAGGTGAGTGAGGGGGCAACCCACTATGCATACAACTCAACGTCGGGTCGTGTCAGTGCTCGAATACTCTTGGCATATTAAGAGAGGACCTGTCGGAGGATTCATGGCGTTCCGCCTGCCGATGATGATGGGGCGTTAGTGTCCCGAGAGACAGGGTACGACCGACCCATCATTTTCCTAGATTTGACTTAGGCACAATTCTAAATATTGAGAAAACATTGTACAAAATGTGATAGCCAAGTCTCACCCAAAACATGGAACATTCTATAAGTTCCTTTGCCATCAATTGGAGAATCAGGTTCCCATCAATTTGTTGCCCCGCCGACTACGTGTTCTGGGTCATACAGCAATTCTTTGGCTAAATCCCCAACTATTTCCCTTCAAAGAAATGATAGGACAAGCTGTCCTAAAGTTCGATTCTAAGATTCGTTCTGTTCTAATGCGAACTTCTGCCATTTCAGGACCCTTTCGACAGCCTTCAATGGAATTAATCGCTGGTACCTCTGACACTGAGACCTCCTTCAGGGAAAACGGATGCATCTTCAACTTGGATCCCATGAAGGTAATGTTTTCAGTTGGCAACAAGGCTGAAAGAATTCGTATTAGCCATCTTGGCAGAAATGAGTTTGTTGTGGACATGTTTGCAGGAATTGGGCAATTCTCGATACCAATGGCGGTGCATTCCCATCCACGCTTGATACATGCAATCGAATGGAATCCTGATGCATTCCATTATCTACAACAAAACATTAAGGCAAACCATGTTTCAGAAATCATAAAACCCCATTTCGGTGACACAGGAGTTCTTGCACCAAAAGTTGCCAGAGGACAGGCAGACAGAGTACTGATGGGATTGATACAGGGAACCACCAAATATCTCAATCAAGGTATCCGGTGTTTAAAGACAGGTGGAATCCTTCATGTCCATGAAATTGGTCCACGAACCGATACTATTTCTGAAGTCAGTGCTTCACTTGAAAAAGCAGCCCAAGAGCTTGATAGACAAGTGACTATCCTAGCTACTCGAACGGTTAAAACATTTAGTCCACGCTGGAACCACTTTGTTTTAGATGTCCAAGTTGATGATGCTAGCGACTGACCTTAAAGTTAAGAACGTCTTGGAGAAGTTTGGCAGCTTCCTCGTCTTGCTCAAAATAATCGCGAACAGGTTTGAGTAGTTCTGCAATGGCTTCAGCAGCTGCCTGCTTCAAATCAAGTGGATGAATTACCCCAGAAGCGAAAAGTTTGTCTAATTCGTCCGCACTATCGACTTGAAGTTTGCCACCGAATTTCTCTTCACGTTTGATGTAAAATTTGAAGTCTTCCTGTGAGAAAAGTAAGTGGCGAACATAACCTAGAACAGGATTGCCTTCAACTTGCTTTGCTGGACAAAATGCGTTGCGCATTTTCTTCATAATCTCTTTTGGCGAGTCGTGAATAAAGATTGCATCACCTGGTTTGGACTTTGACATTTTGGTAGCAATCGCTAATTCTTGAGTGGTAATCCCCTTGTCAACATCCATGCGAGATGCGCCAGTGAGACCTAAAAGAAGGGGCGTGTGAATGCCAACAGGTTTCCACCCAAGTTTTAGTTTATCCGCTACTTCTCTTGCTAGAACGTGAGCTCGCCTTTGATCCATTCCCCCGAGACACAATTCGTATTTCTGATTGATTATGTCAGCTACTTGCATGCAGGGATAGATGAGTTTTGAAAAATCTATTTCTGCATCCTCTTCATTGCGGCCCATAATAGTCATCGAACGTTTAACCCGAGCCAAACTAAGGCTCTTAGCTGTACGAATGACATCCTCCCAATAATCCAGTCTACGCATCAGGTCCTCTGCAGTTAAAATTCGCACTTTTCGGAAATCCACACCTAATGCAGTAAAGCAATGACGTAGATATTCAGCGCATTTTCGTATCTTCTCGATGTCGCCGCCCAATTTATCATTAATTTTTGCATGCCACGTAGCTAATAGGAGTTCCATTCGAACCCCCAGTTGGATAAGCACTCGTAATTTTTGTACCCAAACTACCCACCCGATGTGAAATAGTCCGCTGGGTTCAACTCCAACATATCCTAGGGGTTTCTCTTTTCGTGTAAACAAAGTTGCTAAATCCTCAAATGTAACTACCTCAGCGGTATGAAGCATAGCTTTTGTTGCATCAGGCGGAACCTCAGTCACTCTAATCACAACCACTTCACGTGGGCTTCGTAGAATTTGATATAAAAGTTGTCATTTATGATTTATATTACCTAATGTTTTGAAAACATTCATAATGATTTTGCGAGAAGACTTGAACTGCTCCATCGAATAATCAGGGAGGATAATATTTGACACAGCGCAGATTACTTGAAGAACGCTATGAACAGGGCATTGAACTCCTTTTAGAGATATCAGAGGATGGCGTCCCAATCGTAGTTGAGGGAATAAAGGATGTGGCAACACTACGACACATCGGACTCAGTGGACCAATCATTACACTTGTTGGACAAAGCATTGTTGCACTAGCAGATAAATTAGCAGACTTTGACCGCCTTTTGATTCTTTTTGACTTTGATAGACAAGGTAAGCGTCTAACCAAGAAATTAACTGAACAATTACAAGGCCGAGGAATAATCATAATGGAAGATATCCGCCAAACCTTGCAACATGCATTTTCTTGGCATACACGAGTAATTGAAGGATTGAAAAAAGACGTACCTCAGTAGCCACAAGATTTTAATTATGTTCGCTCAGTACTTCTTTGAATCAAAATTACCTAGTATCAAGTTTACACATTCATTAAACAATGAAAAAGAACTGTGGCGCAATTACAATGAGATGCGCCACTCAAACGTCATAATTCATTAAAATTACTTAGGTGTATTATCATGGTATCAAATAAGGATGATACTGGAACTACAAAATATTGTATAAGAGGAAAAATCGAAATCGATGGAGTTGTAGAAACACCAGATGTGGTTGGCGCTCTCTTTGGTCAAACGGAGGGCCTACACTTCATGTAGATGACATGAAGGGGCAATCGGTGAAGATTTAGATCTTAGAGAATTACAACTATCTGGACGAATTGGTCGAATAAAGGTTGAGCTGAAATCTGAAGGAGGCAAGTCTCGCGGAACAATCAATATCCCATGCAGTCTTGACCGTGTCGAAACAGCTATCCTTGCAGCCACCTTGGAAACTGTAGATCGTGTTGGACCCTGTGCAGCAAAAATTAGCTTAGAGAAAGTCGAGGATGTTCGTGAAGAAAAACGACGCCGAATTATTGAGCGCGCAATAGGACTAGTCCGTGACTGGGAAGGCGATGTCTCCCCTGATTCTCAAGAGGTCACAGACAAAGTTCTGCGTGAATCCCGTACAGCGGAAATCATAAAATTTGGCCCTGATGGTCTCCCTGCTGGTCCAGGAATTGACAAAACGGAGTCCATAATCATTGTGGAAGGCAGAGCAGACGTCTTGGCTTTACTACGAACTGGAATAGATAATGTCATTGCTGTTGAGGGTACAAGTATTCCAAAATCCATCATTGAACTCGCTAAAAACAAGACAGTCACTGCATTTCTTGATGGAGATCGTGGTGGCGATTTAATATTAAGAGAACTCGAACAAGTTACAGAAGTCGACTTTATCGCACGAGCTCCACCAGGGCGTGAAGTAGAGGAACTCACACAGAAGGAAATATCCAAGGCATTACGAAGCAAAATACCATCATCACAAGTAAGTAGGAGAGAAAAACGAAAAGGACCAAGAAGCACCGCAAAAATTCCGTCAAAAGCAAAAAGACCAAGTCGACGTGCGTCCTCACAGAAAAGTACAAGGGCAAGGCAGACTTCCCCACCGGCAAAGGCACGTAAACCCACGCAAACAAAACCAAAGATTGAAAGACCAGTCGAGAGTAGGCACGCCCTAATTCCTGCTCCAGTGCTTAAGTCAGCCCAAAAAATCCAACAGACGATGATGGCTAGGATTCTAGATGAAGACTTTAAGCAGTTGAAGGAAACTCACGTTGGTGAAGTGACTACAGATTTACAGACCATCGAGAAAGCAAAAGTTCTCCTTTTAGATGGAGTAGTAACACAACGACTTGTCGATATCGCTGAAGACCGCGGGATAGAACTAATCGTTGGTGCACGTATTGGCAACATTGTAAAAAGACCAGTGAAGATGAAAATTCACACCTTTAATGAACTATAAAGAAATCACACACAAATGGTCAGGCAGTAAGCTTAAATAGCGAACACCCGCAGTTTCGAGCCGACTGCATAAACATTGTGAGTGTGCTCTTGTGTCCCAAGAAAATATGAAAATTGTTCGAACCCTTCAACTAATTGGATTCTTCTTCGCAATGGGAGCTGTGCTAACAGTCCTCATTAACGTCATTTTACCATTTGATTGGGATCTAATCGCATCAATTTTCTTTCTATCCTATTTACTCATTTGCGGCCTTTCATTTGCTGTAGCAGGAATCATAATAGAACATCCAGACCTAACCCGGAAATACACACTTGAATGGCTACTTGCAACAGTAGTTATTCTAATCTGGGTGATATGCGTATACGCTTTGCTTTAGGGGAAGAATATTGTCGCAACCAGGAATTATCGCTGGAATACGACCAACTCGAATGGAATTAATCACCCTCAAAGAACGGCGCGAACTAGCTGCCAGGGGTTATGAGCTACTTCGAGAAAAGCAAGATGCTCTAGTACGCGAATTCTTCACCATTCTTTCTGAAGCTAGACAAGTTAGAGAAGAAATGGAAACCACACTTAACAAGGCTTTTTCATCGTTGATGGAAGCTAAGCTGGTGGAGGGAGGAGTCAAACTTGAAGAACTTGCCCTTGGTGCTCAGAGCTTCATAGACTTTGAAATGGCAACACGCAATATGATGGGAGTTACGGTTCCAGTCTTTCGTGTAACCCAAAGGGCAGATTTGCCACGATTTCACTATAGTCTTGCTGGTACTTCTGCTGCAGTAGATCAGGCTGCAAAGAAAATACGGGAAGCACTTGAGAAAGTTGTTAGACTAGCAGAAGTTGAAGCAACTGTCAAAAGGTTAGCATCTGAAATTGAAAAAACAAAACGTCGGGTAAATGCTCTGAACTATGTAGTCCTTCCAAGAATAAACAATACAATTCGGTACATCGAATTAATGCTCGAAGAGCAGGAACGAGAGGACCTATTTCGAATGAAACGGGTCAAGGCCATGCTTAACCGAAAAGCAAACGCGCTAACTACTAGCCACCCGTGAGAGAAATTATCGCCTTTGCTAGGTTTCCACCAGCTTCACGCAACGCATTCCGTGCTTCTTCTTCTGAGACATTGGCTTGGCTTGCAACCAGTTGAACATCCTCTTCTGTGAATTGGGGTTCAACAATGGGTTCTTCCACATCACCAACTTCTGCAGCCTCTGTAGGTGCTCTTTCCGTGCTTTCTCCAATGATTTGATATACACTCTCACCTTGAGCCCGCATCATCATAACTTGTGGTGATGTAAGAACAAGTTCCTTGTCAGGAAAACGGATAAGAACTTCAGTTACACCTTCCAATTGCTGGAAATCAATACCACTCTTGCGCATTTGCCTTTCCATCGATCTCCGTTTTGAACGGGCTTTTTTAACTTTAACCAATGTTACTCCCTCAATACTGAGGTAATAGAAGGCACTAGAAATCCTCCGGAACAGTTCATCTCAGTGTCTGATACAGATATTACGTTTTTTCGGAGAATTAAATGCCATTTTAGTTTAGTGCCCTTTAGATAAAAAACCAGCTTTTTTAGTTATTGTTTGGCTCACCCAACAATTCCTACTTTTCATCACTGGTCATTAATCTTGTATGTCTTGTGCTAGAATGATGACGACTTCGAACAGCAACACCTCGAGAGAGATCCAACATTTCTCTCGGACAAAGATTGGCATTGCCAACAGCTAGGAGCTTATCAGTTTCGTCAACAACAAGGACTTCGTCTCTAGCACGCAATCTGGGGTCTACTTGGAGAACATGTTTTGCAAATACACTTCTCCCTTCAACAACAAATTGAGCAACTTCCTTTAGAATTACAACACGAAGGCGAGGTGGTGGAATTGCCTTGTGAAGCCGTTTGCCGCCCTCCATTGTCAATACAATTCGCCCATCGTTGGCACGAATTGTAGCTAGGATAATTCCCTGGAGATATATTCTGCGTATTCGTCCAGACCGTCTTGATATTTCGAATTCGCACTCGTCGGGAAAGAGAGCTTCACCAACATTTTCTTCAAATTGGTAGTTAGCAATACCTCTTACTCGATTGAGTGGACTATCATTTATCGTTTTGAATCCCCTTTATCTGTAGATATCGGTATGTTCACCTAAGTCCATTTGGCTGCCTAGAACTTTAGTAATTGCTTTTTCAAAGTCCTTACGCTCAACGATATCTCGAAGTTCTCTTATGGCAAACATCCCAGCTTCTGTACAAATAGCTTTGATGTCAGCACCAGTAGCCCCAGCAGTCTTAGTAGCTAAATAACTGACATCTACATCAGAAGTGAAATTCATCGGGCGCATATGAATTTTAAAGATAATCTCACGAGCATCCTTATCAGGATAAGGGAACTCGATGATGCGATCGAAACGACCCGGACGTAAGAGAGCAACATCAAGAATATCTGGTCGGTTTGTTGCTGCAATAATTCTAACATCGCCACGTGGATCGAAACCATCAAGCTGGCTAAGGAGCTGCATTAAGGTCCGTTGAACTTCACGATCACCACTAGTGGCTATATCAAGACGCCGACTGGCAACAGCATCCAATTCGTCAATAAAAATTATACTGGGAGCCCGTTTCCTAGCCATATAAAAAATCTCTCTTACTAAACGCGCGCCTTCGCCAATGAATTTTTGAACTAATTCTGATCCAATTACACGAATGAATGTTGCACTTGTCTCATGTGCAACTGCACGAGCTAGAAGTGTTTTTCCCGTTCCAGGAGGGCCACAAAGGAGTACACCCTTTGGAGGTTCAATTCCAACTTTTTGAAAGAGTTCGGGATGAAGCAGGGGAAGTTCAACAGCTTCACGCATTTCCCCAATCTGTTCTTCTAACCCACCAATGTCACCATAAGTAACGTCGGGGCTCTCCTCAACATTCATAGCCCGGACAAAGGGATCAATAGAAGTTGGAAGTATATCGACGACGGCGAGTGTACGTTGGTTGAGAGCGACTCTTGCTCCCGCTTCAAGCTTACTACCAATTATGGATTCTGGATATTGTACAACAAATTGAGGACCAGTACTACTCTTTACAACAACACGACCATCTTCTAACAAATCCACCACAGTAGCTGCTACTAGAGGAGGCTGACGGAGCTTATTCATTTCAGCTTGGTATGTGCGTATTTCATTTTCAAGCCTCAATCGTTCAGCTACAAGATTTTCTTTCTCGAGTTCCAAGTCACGTAGTCTTTGCTCTAATTGAATAGATTTCTCAGCAAGACTCAAATAATCTTCTGAAGAAACTGCCTTTTTTCTTACAGTTGTAGAATCAGTCATCGCTGCCTCCCTCCATGATGGATGCTAAATAATTTTGTATTCCCCAACGAATACCGCCCAAACACCCTTAAAAGTTGCTAATACGGAAGTAAAGTTTTAGTTAATGAAGTATAAGAGATAATTTCAGGTGGAATAACAGCACCATGCCAACATGCGAAATTTGCGGTCGTGAAACTCTGTCGACCCAAGAAATTTCTCTCGAAGGTGCAAGACTCCAAGCATGCAGCCGATGTGCGAAACTTGGAGAGCCAATCCATAAACCTACTCCTTCAGCCCCACAATATTCAACCTCAGTACCAACAAGTCAAAAACGACCAACTTTACATCCCCCACGATCAACACCATCTAGACCACGGCAAATAGAACGAGAGTTAGTTCCTGTTGAAGATTTTTCCCGATTAATTAGAAATGCTAGAGAAGAACAGGGATTATCACAAAAGGATATCGCCAATAAGATCTACGAACGAACATCAATTATTGCCAAACTTGAGGGCGGAAAAATGTCTCCAACGATTGCGCTCGCCCGAAAACTAGAACGCCTTTTCAAATTAACTCTTTTGGAAGAAGCTGAATCAGTAGATTTGCCATCAATCTCTCCTTCCAGTTCTACCACTTTAGGGGATGTTGTAGAAGTCCGCCGCAAAAGGAAACCTTCCAGCGTTGAAAGAGAAAAATGATTTCTTAACAAAGATCACGAGGTAAGTTAATGAAAACGCCTAGATGGCGTATCATCGTTCTAAGGTTGGGACACCGACCTGAGCGTGATAAACGCGTTACAAGCCATGTGGGGCTTACTTCCAGAGCCTTCGGAGCAGACGGAGTTTGGATAGCAGGTCTTAATGATCCGAGAATTGTCCAAACAATACAAAAGGTCACTAGCCAATGGGGATTTAGGAACTTTGAGATTCAAACAGGAGTTCATTGGCGAAAGAGTATCCAATCCTGGAAGAAGCAGAAGGGAGAGGTCATTCATCTAACAATGTATGGACTTCATATCGATAAAGTGATAGCGGAAATCCGAGCCTCCCCCCGTGATAAGCTGGTTATTGTCGGAGGACCAAAGGTCCCATCAGAGGTGTATACACTAGCAGATTACAATGTTGCGATTGGACATCAACCACATAGTGAAGTCGCTGCCCTTGCTGTTTTCCTTGATCGCCTTTTTGAAGGCAAGTCTCTAAAGATAATTCCAGAGGATGCAAAGAGCACAATTTGTCCATCTCCTCATGGTAAGCAAGTAGAAGAACATCGAATAGAGGAAACATGAATTCAAGCAAAATGCCAAAACTACATTTTTCTAGGATGAATCTATTACAGTTCAATGAAAAATTCTATATTTTGCAGCGACAATATATTAGGAGTAGATTATGTCAAGACATGATATGCTAATCAAAGCAGTGGTGACAGAGTTCGCAGGAGAAGAGGCGTTCGATGTAGTGTCACGTCTAAAGGATAATGAAGAAACCACAGACGAGCAAATAGCAACGGATACAGGGATGCGACTCAACGCAGTTCGAAAAATACTCTACAAGCTCTATGAGTTGCATCTTGCTTCATATCGACGAACACGAGATAAACAAACAGGCTGGTTTGTATACTACTGGATGTTAGAGCCCCAACGGATTCATGACCTTCTTCGCGACAAGAAGCGAAAAGTGCTAACACGACTTGAGGAACGCCTCAACTATGAGAGAAATAACATGTTTTACCACTGCAATCATAATGGGTGTCCTCGTCACACCTTTGATGAGGCAATGGCTAATGCATTCAGATGCCCCATCTGTAATAATCAACTTGTGCATGTGGATAACACCAAAATCATCCAACTTCTAAATAAACAGATAGAAATCCTAAAGGAAGAAATAAAGCATAACTGACAGCGCAGTTATTTCTAAATCCAATCAAAGACCTTTTTATAGAGAATGCAAAAACAGTGAATTGTTGGGTCGATAGTCTAGATATCAGAAAAGGCAAGCCCTCTTCAGACTGGAAGGCATGATATCGCGTTTACACCGCGATGGTCGGGGGTTCAAATCCCCCTCGACCCACCAATATTACATTCATCATCAACCCATAATCGCACCATAGTAAGAAATGAGAACACACATTTTTACATCGTGTAATAAACTTATTAAAGTGGGCATAATCTACCACTAACACAAAAGCACGCCGGGGTATCCTAGTTGGTAGGGAGCAGGCCTGCTAAGTCTGTGACCATTGGTCTCACGGGTTCGAATCCCGTCTCCGGCGCCAAACACTTTTTTCACTTCAATTATATTTTCTCAATGCCGTTACGAGAAATGATTAAATATGTTAATGTGGCTTGAAGCTAGATTGGACGGTGAGCCTAGACGGGGGGCTAGAAGCCCCGCAGCGCCGCTACGGGCTGGCCAAGGCTCTCCTGTACCGCAAATGCTCTATATGGCGGGTTGAATGCCAGCAGAAGGCTTCAAGAGCTGTTGTACGACCCGCTGTTCGTGGCTGTGAAGATCCGCCTCGGAGGATCGCTGGTGGTGGTAGGCTTTTCGTAGGAAGGGCTGAACTACCTCTGGTGGGTGAACCCAGCGAGACCCGGGAGGGAGCAGCGTAAGCCCGCACTGTAGATGCTTCCGAGATCCGGGTCAGAGACCTGACTGTGAGCACGACGACAGTGAAGGTTGTCGACTGTTGGGGCTCGCCGTCCGCCCTTTATTTTCTCATCACGGCTTTAATCCCAATTCTTTCAGGAGCTGGCAAGTACTACATATTTCACGTGATGTTGGTTCACCACAAATACGGCATACCTCAAAATCCTCTTGAGGCTGGGTCTGCAATATGGCAATAATTCTAGAGATTGTAGCATAGAGGTTGTATTTTGAACCTGAGTGACGACCTTCGAATGAGTTCAGCCATGAACGAATTTCAGAGCGGAGAGACTGGTCACGGTAGGAGCAGGGATTGGTTTGTGATGGAAGACCAAGGAATTGGGCATAAAGGGCAATATCTTCCTCAGGAATATAATAAAGCGGCTTAATGCGTGGTACTAGTTGACTAAGAGAGGCTTTTTGAACTGGTCCAGAGCGGGCAAGGCGTTGTAAATCTCCACGAATAAGGTTCATCAACATTGATTGAACCTCATCATCGAGATTGTGACCCAAGGCAAGTTTGTCAGCGTCTATTCTTCGTGCTAATATGTTCAATCCTTGACGTCTTAAAACAGCACAAAAAGAGCAAGGAGAAAGTGGTGAATTCATTTCACGAGCCTTGGATACAACTTCATCAAGATTCACAGAAAAAAGATCTTGATAAGAAGACACTACATAATCTACATCAAGTTGTTGCGTTAATTTGGTCACTATTTTGATACGTTCGGAATCCTCAGCTTTTCCCTCATTCAAGGTTACTGCAATTATCTCTGACTCTGGAAATCGGCTTTGAATATTTACAAGAATAGAAAGAAGTACGGCACTATCCTTGCCGCCTGATAAAGCGACTGCGATACGATCTGTTCGTTGGAGCATGTTCCACTTTGAGATAGCCTTGCGTGTTTTCTCAATTAATGATTGACCGAAACATTGTTCGCAGAGAACTTCACCCGAATAGGAACGTCCCACTATTGCTGGACGACCACACATCATACATTTTTCTTTTGACAACTGTGAACACATTAGAGGACCCAACTTCTATACTCTTTAAGTTCCAAGGACCTACCCGAAGAAGAGAAGGAGAAGACCTGGACTGATGACTGTGAATATTATATTCAATAGGAGGAGGACAAGAGCAAATATCCTTAGCCCCCAGAGTACCACGCGTCCACTGGTTCGTTCAAGTGAGATTGCAGCATCAATAAGCTCCTTATAAAGTCGGTCTCCATCAAGGGGCGGGATTGGAAGAAGGTTCATGATAGCAAGGCTTAGGGAAATCACGTATAACCAGAGCATATTGAGTATGAATCCGTAGTTTATGGCAGGACCCAGATATTGGAATGGAGGAATTAGGGGATAGTAGTCTGTAAGATATATTCCCATATAAGCTGAAGACGCATTCGCTGGAGATGAACCTAAAGTCAAGTTGAGCTGAACACCATTAATGATTAAGATTACAAGGTCTCCGGGGTGTGCATTATCTAGGAATGTACCCAGGTCGTCAGCGTTTGTGATGACAGTATCATTCATTCCAGTTATCACAGTATAAGGTGAGAGAACGCCATCAGCGGGAGCACCAGCTACAACATCTCTAATGAGGACTCCTTGGGGTGCTTGTACAACTAAGGCGGTAATAAGAATGAAGGCAATGAGCGCAACACCAAGATTTGCTGATGACCCTGCTGCAAAAAATCGAGCCCTCACTCGACGCGTTGTCTTCGTTTTCACATATTCTTCATCAGGCTCAACAAAAGCACCGAAGAGGAATAAAAGAGCAAAAATCCCCGAACTCTTAACAGGAATATCATCTGATCGAGCAGAAATACCATGAGCCATTTCATGAACAACGATTGAGATAATCAACGGGATGAGTAGTACAAGAAAGAATGAGAAAGACATGGTAACACCTGGAACCAGAGGTACAATTGGTCCAGGTGCGGCATCAGGCACTTGAAATAATGCTCGCAAAAATTCAGTTAAATTGACAATTAAGTAGTAGAATCCGAATAATGAGAAAATAAAGCAAACACCAACAAAACCTGACCAAATATACCGCCATGCACGAGGATGCCATTTTCCTACACGGTTAAGAAAATTGTTGAAACGCTGAGTTCGAGCCATAAGCATGAAGGGACCGACTTCTATGCCATGCTTTTCCAATTGGATAGTTGAATCAAGAATGAACAAAATCATCCAAGGAATCAGGATAATTAGCCATGGTAGAAGTGGTAGGAGAAAATCTAATTGTAGCATTTTCACATCCTCGGTAATCCCTCACAGAGAACAACTACACTATTTAATTCTGATGCAATTTGAAAAGAGAAGTGTTTAATAGCACTAGTCTTGGGGGTCGATGTTGAACAGTGGTGAATGCCATGTCTTCCAAGAGTATTCTCGTCTTTGTTGCAGTGGGCAGCCGATCTGAGGCAAAGGAAATTGCACATTATTTGGTGGAAAAACGCTTAGCCGCATGTGTTAGCATTATTAACCAAGACTCCGTTTATCGGTGGGAAGGAAAAGTAACAGAGGGAAAAGAAAATCTGCTAATCATTAAAACAATTAAAGAGCAGTTTACACCTTTGCAAAAAGCGATATTATCAAAGCATTCCTACGAGGTCCCTGAAATCATCAGCATTGATATCACAGACGGATACCAAAAATATCTAGATTGGCTTGCAAATAGCGTCAGCTAAAATGAGTAAGAGTTGTTTTGAAATCAAGATTGTAGTGTGTTGATAATGCCACGAGAAAAGCCAGTTCGAAGAGATACAGGTATTCAGAAAGTTGTTTACACACCAGAACATTGGCAACTTCTTGCATCCCTTCGAGAAAGAGCTGATAAAATAATGGCACTACTTGAAGGAAAGGGTATGGAACCAATTGTGCACGGAAGTGTCAGTCGTGGCGATGTTGCCAAACACAGTGACATCGATGTCTACATACCTCAAGTTGTTCCTTCATTTACTGTTGAACTCGCTCTCGAACAAGAGGGTTGCCAAATTATTAGCCGCGAACTGGTTCATGCTACTCCATTTCATGCGATAAAAGCCCATATTCATCTGCAGGATAATGCTGTTGTGACTTTTCCACTGACTAATCCAGCACCCATCGAACTTGAGTTCTACAAGTTTGGAGGTAGCTTAACACTTAGTAATCTTAGAAATAAACAAAGAGTACCAGGTGTCGATAAGCGTCTTGTCTTGATCGAGCCTAACCAGCAAGGTCATACTGAAATGCCAGTTATAGGAAATGAGGTTCTAACAACGAAAAAAGTTGGAGTAGGTCTGAAAATTGTGCAGGAGCGATTGAGAATATTAATGCGACGTGATGAAGTGGGACGAACAGGAGTATATCTTAAGCGCCAATTAGCAACAAATGATACCTTCGAAGCTTTACTGAAAATCATCAGCGATCGTGACCCTGTAGTGCGAAGACGCCTACAGAAAGGGTGATAATGATATGACGCGGCGAGTCAAACTTTCAAAAGGAGGGTCACCTTATGTTGGAAGTCTACCGAAAGGCTGCCGCGCATGCATAAAGGGCGCCAAGCTTGTCCTTTTCATAACGGGACTTTGTGCAAAAGGGTGTTATTACTGTCCAATTTCAGAAGACCGTTTTGGGGAAGATACAATATACGCTAATGAAGTAAGGGTTGAAAAAATTGAAGATGCAGTAGCAGAAGCAGGAATGATAAGTGCTGAAGGAATGGGAATAACTGGTGGTGAACCACTACAAGAGCTGGAAAGAACTTGTCATTATATTCGATTATTCAAACGCAAGTTCGGGAGAGACTTTCATATCCATCTTTACACTGCTCTAGAGCCAGTACCAAGACAGATGATTAGGCAGCTTCTAGATGCAGGATTGGACGAATTGCGCCTTCATCGTTACACTGCAGGAGAAGACTTGGTTGCTCTTAGAGAAGAGACGAGAACAAGGGCACAACTCGGAGTTGAGGTTCCTTCAATCCCAGGTCAAATGAATCAAATGAAACGATTATTGCATGACCTTGATGCAGCTGGCCTAGATTTTGTGAATATTAACGAAATGGAATTTGCGCCTCTGAATGCAAATGAATTACACAAACGGGGATTTAGGCTCAATCCCAACTCTATTGCAGGAGTGAAGGGAAGCGAAGAAATGGCAGTTGATTTGTTGGATTGGGCTTCAGAACAAACATCACTTAATATCCATTTCTGCCCGATTTCCCTTAAAGATGGAGTCCAACTTCGTAATCGATTTCGCCGACGAGCAAAGAATATTGCAAAACCCTTTGAACGAATCAGCTATGAAGGCTTGCTTGTGAAAGGAACGATTACTCCACCAGAAAAAATAACACTCCTTGAGGCACTCGATATTCTCCGTAAAGACTTCAAAGTGCCAAAAGAACAAATATGGATAAATGAAAAACAAAGCAGACTGGAGACATCAACAGTGTTGGTTCGCAGATTGGCTAAACACCTTAAACGTCTAGGATTTGGTGTTGGAATTGCTGAAGTATATCCAATTGACAGCCGCTTTCAAGTAACGTATACACCGCTTTAGGCTACTGGAAGAGAAAAACGAAGAATCCCTGCGATTCCTCCAAGTCCACCCAACTGTTTTCCTGCTTGATGCTCTGAACTTAATATGTCTACAGATCCTCCTTGTTCTTCCACTCGTCGCATTATATTCTCTAATTTTAGTCGGGTTTCCGGCGGTGATTCTCGGAGAGTTTTATCTAGAATCATCAGTGATTCAACTGCCCCAAATTGAACTGCACGCTCAATTTCCTCCCAGCCATATACTGCTTTTCCAGTTTCTTTCCCCAAATGAAGCATCAAATCATCCATAAGGCGAATCTCTCTGTTTAAACGAAGTTCGCCAGCGATACGCTCCACAACACCACGATTAAGAGCTTCTTGAATTCCTGCAACAGTCCCACTGCTACAATGGTCAAGAATTAGAAAATCTTTGCTTAGAGGAACTTTACTCCTAAGAAACTCAGCCAATTGCTCTTTAGTCGAGCCAGGTCCAACAACAATTACATGTGTTATATCTGGAAGCTGGTTCAACAATTCATTTAACATCATAGCTACACTCGTAAACAGTTTTTCACTAATATTGGAGGATTGAACATAATTCCCATATTTTCCCATGGATTTTCCATGTAGTTCTGCACGTACATCAACACCAGTATCATCAATAACTCCAATTGAAGCACATTCCTCCTCAATTGCTATGACAATGATACGCTGCCCCTTACGAGACGCAGCTTCCTTTAATCGACGTAGGAGCGAACGGGGCCAATGTGTCTTAACAATTTCAATCTTGATCCCTAGAGCTATGTTGATTGTATGAAAAGACCCCATGGTAACAAGATCCTCGGGGCCTTCCAAGATTCGACCTTTCACCCTCAAGCGATTTGAATATTTGTGGAGAGACACTTCATCTACAGCTAGACGAATGAACATTCGTTTGCGTTCACCTTTATCAGGTCGAGACCCATCCTTTGACTCTCGACGGACCCGACGAACAGTACGTGCAGCAATTTGATCTCCAGGCAGGATGATATTGTAGAGATGCCATAAGTCATCTATGTATTCTGGCACAACAACCACAATACCTTTTTCTAGCTTTTTAGTGACAATCTTCACTGGGTGTCTCTCCGACAACATTTATGTAATTCTTGATTTCTCTCACATAATTCTATCCACGCGGGAATGGTGGGGTCGTTGAATGGTTAGAGTAAGATTAGTCGTGGAACAGGACTTAAAGGAAATATTCAATATTGAACGCCAATCCTTTCCAAATCCTTATTCTTTTGACTTCTTCAAATTGCTGGTTGAAACTTGTTCTAATTGGTTTATCGTAGCAACCAACGAATTTGAAAAAAATGATGAAAAACCTAGTATTCTAGGATACGCAGTTGCTAACATTCTTCAATGGGATAGAGGACAAATAGGTCATATTATATCCATTGCAATTAGACCAGAGAATCGAAGAAAAGGAATAGGAACCAAACTAATGAAAGAACTAATACATCGCCTCCAAAACGATAAATGTATACAAGTTCGCCTTGAAGTGAGTACAACGAACAGAGCTGCACTTGAAATGTATAAAAAATTTGGATTCATGGAAGTGGATTTTATACCAAACTATTACATTGAAGGAGGAGATGCTTCAGTACAGGTCCTTGATTTGGGCGTGAGTTATTGAGTTTGGATAGAGTCCAACCATGTTTATTCATTTTATCTGGTGAACACTCGACATTACCTTTAGCAGAACTTCAAGCCGCTTTGGAAGCTGAAAAATATCAATATGCATTGAAAGAACATCGAGAACGTATAGCAATATATGACGTTAGCCCAAATGGTGCAGCTCTAGCAACCCAAAGAACCGCGCTGGTAAATTTAGCTCAAAGAGTCCTTTTTGAAGTACCGATGGTTGAAAATCAAATTTTCAAAGGGGTTGAAGAGATCGATTTTCAACTTTTTATTCGAAAGGGATCTCGATTTGGTGTGCAGATAACAAGAATCAGAAAAGAACACAAATCTGTAGATATTGAGGAACTTCAGCGGAAAATTGGTTCTATAATTTGGTATGCAATGAAAGGGAAGGTAGCTGTTGACCTTGATGCACCTGATGTATTATTTATTGGAGTCATATATGGAGAGAGATTTTTCTTTGGGATCTATCTAGCTTCGCGGGATAGACGATATTTTTTCAATAGAAGGAGTCCAAATCGACCATTCTTTGTGCCCAGTGCCATGGACCCAAAAATTGCCCGAGTTATGGTGAATTTTAGTCGTGCGTCTCATGGTGATAATTTTTTGGATCCTTTTTGTGGGACAGGTGGGTTTCTTTTAGAAGCGAAAGCTGTGGGATGTCTTCCCATCGGACTTGACATTGATTCAAGCATCCTTGCTGGTTGTCACCAAAACCTCACTCATTATGAGATGCCTTTTCTTGGAGTTGTTGCTGATGCAAGAGTTTCATTGCTTCGCTCTCAAGTAATTGACGCAATAGCTACTGATCCACCATATGGAATAACTAGTTCGACGAAGGGGGCAAAGGTAGCAAACTTGATACGGTCATGTTTGCCGCCTTTAGCTGATGTATTAAAACCTAGTGGACACCTTTGTTTTGCTGTGCCATTGAAACATTACAATGATGAGCTAATTACGACAAAGGAGTTCTCAATTAAAGAATCCCATACGATGCGTATCCATCGAAGTTTAAAGAGACACATTGTTGTCCTACAACGGAAATAATTCAAGCGTGAACAAATAATGAAGATTGTTTTTCTCGGAGTTGGCGGCGGAATGCCTTCACAATCCAGAGCGCTGCCAGCTGTGGCTCTAAAACTCAATGGGCAAATCCTCCTCTGGGATTGTGGAGAAGGAACTCAAATGCAACTCCAACGAGCTAGATTCAGTCTTCAACGGATAACTGAGATTTTCATATCTCACCTGCACGGTGATCATGTTCTTGGTCTTCCAGGACTACTATCATCAATGGTCCTTTTGCGAAGAGAGAAATCTTTAGCTATCTATGGTCCTCCCGGAATCAAAGCATTCGTAGAATCGACATTAGAATTGACACACGTTCAACCAGAATACGAAATAACAATTCAAGAAATCAAAGAAGGGGTTGTATCTCGCCAAACTAACTACACGATGGAGTGCCTACCTGCACTTCACAGTGTAGCTTCATTTTCCTTTATTCTACGGATGACCGATACTCTAGGAAAATTCAATCCAACAAAAGCAAGAGAACTAGGTGTCCCTCAAGGACCACTTTGGAAGCAACTTCAAATCGGAAAGAGTGTTAAAAATTCATCAGGGCGAACTATTAAACCTCGTGATGTCCTCGAACCACCTTCAAAGGGCGTATCAATCGCCTACTCAGGGGATACAAAGCCAAATCCCAAATTCGCTAAAGCTGCTCAAGGCGTTACCCTCCTTATCCATGATGCAACATTTACAACAGAACATGAGGAAAAAGCAAATGAGTATGGTCATTCCACAGCCGCACAAGCTGCAGTAATTGCCAAACAGGCAAAAGCCCAGCAACTCGCATTGGTTCAGATTAGTCCACGTTTTGAAACGAATGAAAAACATGAACAAGAGGCACAACAAATCTTCCCCCAGAGTTTTGTGCCATCTGAACTTCAAGTAATAGAAATTAGTAATATCATTCGAGCTTGATGTTTGTAAGGAATTGAGGTTTCCCCTTTACAGTGGGTGGACTGACATAATCTATTAAATCATAGATTCTTTTTGCATGTATTTCGACACGAATAGGACCCATCCCTGACATATCATCTAGGTCACAAAGATGGATTCTGTTCATCAAAGCAGCTTGGCGGGCAATCCCGAAAACTAAGGTATTGTTTACGACCTTTTTCAATAAACTCTGACGAACTGCTTCCAATATTCGCTGTTCACGAAACTTCTTAGCAATCGTGTCGATTGATTCCAGTCCAGTCGCTTTTCCCAGTAAAAATAGCTCGCCAGATACATTACTAATAGAATCTACCTTAGCTATTGGACAGATGTTCAGTAACGCCTTTCGAACCTTTTCTGAATCCTCAGTGGCTTTTACTTCCGCAGATAGAATAACTGTAATCATGTGATAATCGCCAATAAGCCTGCTATTATAGTGACTGCTCTTTGAGGAGTTCCAGTACTCTTTGTTTCAGATCTTCGGGTTCTCCATCATTTACTAGAATCATATCAGCTTGCGCAATAACTCGTCCTAACCCCACATCAAGTTCACGGGAATCCCTCTCACGAAAGTTCTCCCAAGTAAAAGCATCGTCTGGACGCCCACGTTCAACTAATCTCTGAAAGCGGACTTTTGGTGAGGAATGAACAGCAACAACTATTACGCATTCAAAGATTTGACGAAAATACTCAATTTCAGCTTCGCTACGAGCTCCATCAATTACGATACAATTTTCCTCTAATTTTTGGATTTTTTCTTTGCAGCGAATTGCTATAACAGCAGGACCAAATTTCTTTCGAAGGTCAAGCATAATCTTGCCCAAAGTTTTTGGCGTATGAGAGAGCTTTCTGCGCGTTGCCTCTTCGCGCACTATATCTCCCATCACAACAACGGGAATGCCAATGGATGCTGCACATTCAACGCCCATTGACTTTCCAGATCCTGGCATTCCAACAAAAATTATTGCTTTCTTCACGTTTTCTTCCCATTTGTTTGTAAATAGAGATTACTTATACAACGATTTCTCTTTTGATGTTAAAATAGCAGCTATCTGCTTGAAGGTGGACTCATCTAGGCAGGAGAAACCCTTGGACAGGGCATAATGCAAAGCCCCCTTAAGTATACGTTCCTTCAAATCACGACCAGAATAGCCTTCTGTACGCTTAGCAATTTTTTCTAAATCAGCAGTAACTTTTAGTGGCAATGTTGATGCGTACTTTTTGAGTATTTGGAGGCGCTCATTGTAACTTGGTAGCACAAATTCGATTTCCTCTTCAAAGCGGCTACGAAGCGCTGAATCTAGGAATTCCCTTGTGTTTGTTGCAGCAATGAGTACAATACCTTCACGTTCATCGATTAGATCGAACTGCGAAATTAGCGAATTTACCACTTCGGTTACGTCACCACGTACTGATTGGAATCCACGGTCGAGACCAATTGAATCAATTTCATCTATGAACACTATGCAGGGTCTTTTCATGATAACGTCTTCGAAGAGTTTGTGTACTTTGTCTGCACCTGCGCCTACATGTTGTCCAATGAGGCTAGTGGCTTTGACATAGAAGAACTCAACCTCTGTTTCCCATGCAAGAGCTCTAGCAAGCATTGTTTTACCAGTGCCAGGAGGACCATAAAAGAGGATACGACGTGGTGCCCATCCGGCAAACTGACCAGGATTCTCCAAATATCTCTGAATTATTACGCACTTTACCTTGGCGTTTTCATGGCCAATAACATCGGTGAATAAAATTTTGTTACCACGTGTAGGCTTGAATTCTTCAATCTCAATCAATTTTATCTTAGTTTCAGAGACGATGTGTGCCTCTAAAGGTCTAACAGCAACGACCTCGAAGGCAAAGTCCGGCAATAATAATTGGTCAAAGAGATAGTCTTTGGGTTTGACCTTGATTCCCTGCCATTGATCAACTGCATAAGCACTGAATAGTTTTTCATCACGTATTCTTAAAGGAGGGACACCCTGTGAACCAGTCATTTCAAGGGGATAGCCTGCTGGGCGTAGAACAACTTCTCTTGCAGGAATAATTCCTTGATCAACGGGATCAGTTGTTTGTCGTCCGATGTCAATGAGCTGTTTGCGTGAACGTGATGACTTCTTCGTTTTCAAGCAGACAAAGCCTCCAAAAGCCTGATATTGGCTTTGGTAATGAAAATGGATTTAAGTCTTACTCATTATTTTAGCGACAAAAATCGTAGATGGTGAATAATATAACAGGAATTCGAAGCTTCATTGCTATAGCTGTTAAAGATGAACTTGTCCTAGAAAAAATACAGCACATACAGCAAGATCTTCAAAGGACACGAGCAGACCTTAAAATTGTTGTACCTCAGAATCTGCACTTTACTCTACACTTCCTCGGTAATATCGAGAGCCATCTTATGCCCCAACTTCAGAACATCATCCAGGAGATTGACATCCCCGCTTTTGAAGCAGAACTTACGGGAATTGGATGCTTCAAACCTTCTCGCCCTCGGATTATCTGGGTAGGAGTTACGAAAGGAAATGAGAATTTTACTCAGCTTCATGGCTTGCTGGCGAAGCGTCTCCGTGAGCAACAATTTCCTGTTGAGCATCAGAAATATTCACCCCATCTTACCATAGCAAGGGTTCGAAGTGGTGCACAACGAGATCAGCTCCTTCATGTTCTTGATCAGCATGCTAGTTTTGATTTTGGTCAAATCAGAGTATCAACTGTGGCATTAAAAAAGAGCACTTTAACACCACGTGGACCCATTTACGAAGATATAGAGATAAAAACACTGAGTAGCTCCCCTGAAGAATGACAGACAAAGAATTACTTGAAGGCATTGGCGCTTCCCGAGAGTAGAAGATTTTCCTATTAACAAATATCCACAAAATATGTGATAGAAAACCTACTACCATATGAGATTCATCTCATTCAAGATAGACATTGTTTCTGCTAGGAAAAGGAATTAAAAGGACTTGACAATTTAAGGAAATACTCCCGCGGGACCGTGGTCACATTCCTTCAAATCGAAGAATGCCAGACTAGATTGGTATGATGCCTGCCTGGGGCGCAGGCGTTCCCGCGTTCAAATCGCGGCGGTCCCACCATCATCCTTTTTGCACTTTTTGAAGAATCATCTATTCGAGTTGCCCACATTTGTAAGTGAGCATCCTCTGATTAGGGGAAATGCCACCATGGTTGAAGTATTTGTTTTGTTGCATCGAGAAGCTTTGTGACATATTTCTCAATGCGGGGATCTTCATCAGGAGATTTATCTTGTATTGGTTTTCCTTGTCCACTCATAGGAATGAGAGTGTTATACACGCTCTCTCTGAGGGCCTTTAGGTCATAGCCACCCTCGAGGAGCATTATGGCATGCCCTTTGCATGCCTTCTCACTACATTCCATGACTAAATTTGCTATCTCGAAGTAGCCCATACTACTAAGCGCGAGATTAGTAAGATTATCTCGATAATGACTATCGCAACCAATAGAAACTAGTATTGCTGTTGGATTGAACTGTTCAACCAGTGGTGGAAAAATCGTTTTCAATGCCAGTAAGTATGATTTATCGGTGGTACCAGGTGGAAGCGGGATGTTTACATTATATCCTTTGCCAAGGCCTTCGCCTATTTCATTTGTAAAGCCGGAATATCCAGGGTAAAGAGTGCGACCATCTTGATGAAATCCGATGTAGAGAACTGATTTGTCATCGTATAGGATTTCTTGGGTACCATTTCCGTGATGAGCATCAACATCTAGTATGACGACGCGGCTGTCTGGTATAGTTGCTGTAATATGACGCGCAACAATTGCAACATTATTGAAAAGACAGAAGCCCCGAGCTGAGGTTGCATTTGCGTGGTGACCGGGCGGTCGAACAGGGGCGAATGCGTTACTGATGTTGCCTTCGATAATGAGTTCCCAAGCTTTTATGCCTGCACCAGCAGCAAGGAGAGCAGCATTGTAAGATCCTTTGGAAGCTCGAGTGTCAGAATCAAACCGGCTTTCACGATCAGAACCAGCATGAATGAGGTCAATATAGTCCTTGGGATGAACACGTTCAAGTTCAGGAATTGTAGCAGCTCGAGGTTTTATCAAGCCGATATGTTCATCATCGAAGACCTTTCTTTCCTGAAGGAAATCCATGATGGCAGTTATTCGCTCAGGACGTTCAGGATGTCCATAGCCAGCATCATGTTTTAGGAAAGCTTCATGATAGAAAACACCAGTCTTCATAATATTGACCTCAATGAGGTTCAAATTTTTCTTAGTCAAGTGGTAATCGTGACTGTTTAGTTGTTTGTTGATGAGAGACCTTTAATGATTGTTCTTCTTCGGGCGTGATAATGCCACCACACTGGGCTTTAATGGATTGAGCAATTTGAGACCCGATTGTTGGTATTGAAGCAAGTTTGGCAAGTGGGGCATTACGGATTTTTTGCTTTGATATGAAACCATTACTAAAGAGAAAACGGGCGCGAACACGCCCAATTCCCTGAAGCGTAACCAGTTCCGCAAGTTCTCGCTTAACACCATATCGTACACGAAGTTCAAGTTCATCCAACTCAGAAACTAAAGTTTCGAATTTGAAGATTTGAGCAAGTTCGTGGCAGGCATGGAGAAGCCAAATTTGAGTGTCCACTAAACGAAGCAAATCACCTGAGCCAATTCCAAATTGACTGATAAGTTGGTCTTCAGTATGTTCTTCAATCCATCCTTGGGCAAGCATTGCTGTCTTTACTTCAGCCAAGAAGAACTCATATTTTGTACGGTCATACTGGGGATTTGGAACCGGTATAACAAATTCATCAAGATGCTCAACAGCATAATCATTGATGCTTTCATCTTCATTGCGTCTAAGATAGAGGTTAGCCATATCAGGTGTGTGGCAAATTAGATGCAGATATGATAGAGGAGTTGTTCTATCTGTCATTTTGGAGGCATAGGAAAGACCATCTCGAATGATTACAGCAGATTTTGGATCTATGTAAAGCTGAGAAACGCGACGCCCAAATTTTGTGGCAATTAGGCGATTAGCTTGCTGTTCCAAAAGACCCTCATCTTGTAGGAATTTAACTATAATATCAACCATGTAGGTAACTTCTTCAGGGTCTCTCTGGTGACCAAAGAATGTTTGACTGATAAAGTCCATTATGCCTTTGGTATTTGAAGCATAATTCATAGCAATTGTAGAAAGTATGTGGCTACGGAGAGCAGATTCTGTAGCTAGCTTTGAAATGATGCTTTCTGGTTTTCCCAGAACATAATAGTCCAGAAGGAAATCTCGTTCATCTGGCTTCCTAGCAATTAGGATAGCGGTACCTGTCTTATCGTATTTTGGACGTCCTGCACGTCCTGCCATTTGTTTATATTCCAAGATTGGGATTGGTTGATAGCCCTCCACACTATCAAAACGTCGATATTCTTTAATTGCAACAACACGGGCAGGTAGATTCACTCCAGCGGCGAGTGTTGGAGTAGCGCACACCACCTTTAGATAGTTGTTTTTAAAGGAGTCTTCAATAAGGCGGCGTTCAGCATAACGCAAACCAGCATGATGAAAGGCAACCCCTGCCCCAATGAATCGAGATAATTTTCTGCTAACTTGTGTTACTTCACCCACTCGAAGAATATGTTCAGCGAGGAGATCCAGTTCACGTTTTTCATGCTTGGATAAGTGTGGAGAAACAATTTGGCAGAGACGTTGAGCTGTGCTCACAGCAGACTTGCGTGTGTTAAGAAATGCAAGAAGCTGCCCATTCTGGTTAAGAACATGCCGAGTAATATCACCAATTGGAAATGATGAGAAAGGTTTGAGGTCCTCCTCTTCGTCGTCACCAAAGGTGACAGTTCCATCTAAATAAACGCCTTCCCGTAATACCACAGGACGCCATTCACTTGTAACTGAAGTCCCATTAAGCCACTTGGCAAGTTCCTCTGCATTATCGATGGTTGCACTTAATGCTAAAATTTGAGTGCTAGGAGCAATTTGCCTTAACCTAGCCAATACTACTTCGAGTGTAGGTCCTCGAGTAAGATCATTAATAAGATGTACCTCATCTGCAACCACAATGGCAATTTCAGACATCCACTTTGTACGATGTCTTAACAGCGAGTCGGCCCGTTCATTTGTACAAACAAGAAGATCATAGGCGCCCAGTTTTTCTTCAGCAGAGTCAAAGTCACCCGTTGTTATACCTACCTTTACACCAAGCTTTTCGTACTCACTGAATTCCTCAAATTTCTCAGATGCGAGGGCGCGTAAGGGACAAAGATAAATCGCTTTACCTTTTCCGCCCAAGATTGTCTTCAACATGCAAAATTCAGAAACAAGAGTTTTCCCAGAGGCTGTCGGAATCGCCAGCACAACATTCCTGCCATCTAATACACCCTCCTTTAAAGCAGCCACCTGTGGAGGGAAAAGCTCTGAAATACCTCTATTTTTGAAGAAGCCCTTAATTTCATTTGACAGGGGTAAATCACTAATACGCTTAATTGCTGGTTCCCACCTCGGCACTAAGCTCCCTTTATGTACTTTAGATGACCGGGTGACAGATTACCAATGCATTCTATCTTTTGCATCTATTGACACCTAGAGGTTGCGAGGATTCACTTTTCAAGTGTAAGTATTAATATTACCCTTCCCTCTTTTGAGAGTTTTACTCATAGCTTTAAGGCTTTCTTATTTTTATCTGCCTCTTTTGATTCGTTCACATTTCGTTGTGTTATAGAGTAGAGGAACTCCACTGATATTCTTAAATATTCATGAATAATCCTTCCACCCTCGCATCCTTTTCATCCATCTTTCTAGCAAAACCTTAGTGATGCCACTGAACATTTAATTACTATGGGTGCGAATTGCCCGCTCCAGAGCATATATCAAAACAACCCTAAGAATTCTATACTGTTGCCCCAACCATCATGTGCATTACAAGCCTAAAACCCTTGACACAACCAGAGTTTCCACATAATCAAAATATGACCAGACACGTTCACACAACTACTGGCAGACACACTCACCCTAGCCAACCTACTACTCAATGGACGACCAATCTCAGAAGATTTAGCCCCTTAATTTGATATTTTTAGCAGACCAATGAGCTTAATCTAACCATTATCCTCTTCCTAGAATTATAGGGGAACATCACAAAAGAGTTCATCTAGTTGCGTCCTTTTGAAAGATTGGTCTACGCCGTAGCAGAATAATGGCTTCATACCAAAGAATGACCACAGAAAGAGCTGCAGGTAACAACGCAATAACCACCAGCCAAACGATGACAGGAAAAAGGAGAAGAAGCACAACAAGAATCGAAGTTGTGGTGGCAATCGCATACACCAAGTGCTTTGGGATCCACCAAGAGCCAAGGCAGAAGAATCGTTTCATCAGACCAAACTTTCTACGCTGAAGAATATGGTACTGACCGTCACGTGCTTTCTGCGCAAGGTTCATCTCCACCAATCTCTCAAGATGGAACACAGCAGAACTCGGGCTTGAGAATCCCATTGCTCGCTGAACCGAACGTGCTCCACATCCCTCCTGATAATAAGAACAAAGATACCAATAGACGAGAAGAGTATTCCTGTCTGGAATCCTTGTGTGCCCCTGCAATTGCTGATTGGATGAGTCCCCCATAATGGAACAACCTTATGAGTGCTTTTTCAAATAAACCTTAAAAAGTGCACCTAGGCTGAACGAGGAATTGTCACACAAGTATTTCAATGGCTATCCTCATCATCATTTGTTCCTTGATTCAGCTCTGCTCGTAGACGCCGGAAGCCAACTATTGTTATGCTCATTAACGTAAAGCCAACAGCTACTAGACCTGCAACTATGAGAATGGTTGTCCATGGTGAAGGGATATCCGAGTCATCAGGGTATGCCCAGGAGAAGGAGAAGTAATACTCATCATATGCAACGACTGGATCGTAAAGTGTTGAATTATATGTTTTATAGTATTTCCACCAATCCATTCCATACTTGTCTTGGTAAGCTTGGTAGAGGGCTTCTATTATTGAATCCTTTATACTCCAATTGAAAAAGTAGTTAATCTCCTGAACACCGAGTAGTAGCCTTCCAACCGCGTTCTCAAGGGCAATTTTCAGTGTGCTATCTGATCCTAAAGGTGTTTCATTCCACTGAACATATGCATCATTTTCCTCAGGTTGTACGCATCTGATTATCATCGAGCCACCGAATCCACCAACTGCATCATCAATGTCGAAGTATATGGCGAAGTATAACTCGCCAAAAGCAATCACTGGTTCAGCGTAGGTAGTGTGATAAGTCTCTGCATACTGGAATGAATCCATTCCATACTTACTCACATAGGCTTGAGTCACATTTTGTTCAGCCTGCGATATTACACCAAAGAGGATCCAGTGTTGGCTCTCGTTGACATTCCGTTGGGCAAAAAATGTGGCATCTTCTAAGACTTGGTGAAGACTGGGTGTTTCATTCAAGGTTGACTCCGCCCACACAATATAGGGGTCTTCTGGTTGGAGTGTCACCCTGCGTGTCATTAGAGGGATTCCTGGAGGATATCCACTTGATTCCCAGGATTTTGGTATGCCCATATTGCCCTCAGTGGGTACTACGAGGAGTGCAAGGATTATTAATAGGAGCGAAGTTATCCAACGCTTTGACATGATAAATCACCTACCACATGGTTAATTCATTCAATAAGGTTGAGTGGAGAATCGTTTCCCTCCTAATTAAAACGATGCAGTCGAACAGCACGTTCGATATACTGAACACCATATTCTGGCTTTAACCATTCGAATTATGACCCGTCTACGCCATTTTTGTTTGGTTCATTTTGAGCTAATCATAAAACACTATGAGATGCATACATTTTTTGGGGAATATCTCACATCAAAAAAGAGAGAAGGCTGCACCTATTTCAAGGTGTCAGCCAATTTATTTGACACAATAATGCTATCACTAAAATATGGTAATACTGACCTCAACCCATTCGACTGTCAGATGCCAGTCGTAGCTCCAAGAATCAATTCTGCCAATACCGATCCGATAAGTCCCAGCAGAAAGATCAGTAAATTCCGCTGTTTTCGATGTAAAATCTGTGTCAGTGTAATTTAAGATTTGGATTTGCTGCAGATAGTTACCATTCTGATCAAGCAGGTACACCCAAGCCATTCGTCTACCCGGAGCTTGGGACTCTGAGAAACTATCATCCACGCGGAACCGTCCATTGACTCTGATATTGCCCCCAGCACTTACTGTAAATGTTTGACCTGTATAACCATAGAACCGATAGCTATATTGTGAACTCCCAGTGGTGTCGATATGGTAACCATCGCCATAGGTAGTTGAAACTCCATAGAATCGATAATATCTGCCTGTGGGGCTTGTTCGACCGCTATACTCACTGAAGATTGTTACCCCTGCCCATTCAGCTGTTAGTTGCCAGTCAGTTGTCCAACTATCAGGTCGACCCACAGCAAATCGAACTTCCTGTCCTGCAGTTAAACCATTGATATCGGCTTCGATGTAATACCAAGTTGTCCCGTTCAAATAGTTGAGGATTTCCTTACTGCCTAAAATTTGGGAAGCGTCCGTGGATAGGGCATAAACGAAAAGCCTTCGACGTCCAGGTTGAAGGCTGGACCAGAATGTGTCATATTGTCTAAAGTTCCCTGTGAAATGAAGCTTTCCGTCGGGTTTGACAAAGTAGGTTTGAGATGATGTGTATCCGAAGAATGTGTAGCCGCCCTGAGAACTGCCTGTTGTGTCCATGTGGTATGCGGCTCCACCAACAGCATCGTAATCAATTGTATAGAAGTTATAGTATTTTCCACTTGGAATAGTCTTCGGACTCCAGTCTACTAACCGGCTTCTCGCATAGTTCTGCATGTAATAGCAATTGTTGTAACCATAGTATCCAGTTCCGTCAGAGAATTTAGGCAAGATAGGGTAATCACTCTCAGGAGGATCTACAGGTCCCATGATTGAGCGATACCATGAGGGCCAAATATACCAGATGTCACCGAGGGAATGCCGTCCATAGAAATTGTGCCCGATTTCATGAGCAACGATCATCTGACGGGTGTATAAAGGATAAGGTAAACCAAGGGAATCGAAGTGTCGACTGAGCCCGTAAGCAAAGTAGCTCCTCAATCCTGGTTCATATGCAAGACCACCCACAGATAGAAGCTTTCCACTGAATAGATGAGCTACATCACGAGGTAGATAGGTTGACTTATCAACTGAAATCATAGCATCACGGAAATCAGGTAAAAGTTGATATGGGTCTGTTGCTGTAAGCCCACTTAGGAATGCAATAGTGCCTGTAACTGATAATGCTGTGTCAATATAAGCTGCATATATGTTATCCACTCCATTGATGACTGTAATCATATCAATTTGCCAAGTCGTGGGCAAACGAAGGTAAAAGTCTAGGTCGCACGCTAGAACTATTCGGCATTGTAGAGTTCCTCCAGCTGATGAACCAAGGAGCACTTCTCCTCCTATGTTCTCACTTTCGACTTCGATTGATTGCATTGGAAGGGAGGGATATGATTCCCTTGAGAGATCCTTATCAACAGATACGAAGAACTTGCCCGATAATTCGGGGTCATCTGAATATCGGCTGAGTGAATCAACACTATATGTTGTTTGGTGGTAACACAGCCAACCAGCTATTGTGTCTGCTGTTGTAGTTATGGCTATCCAGCTTTCAGGGTCACCCTTAATGGAGCCTTGAAATGTGGCTACTTCGGGCATAGATTGTTCCTGAATGTGTCCATGTTCGTCTACAATTAGCGACTTGAAATCGTTGCTTAGAAGGTGTTTTTCTGTTGGTTGAAGTTCAATTGTGCTATCGAAGAAGGGAAGGGAAACCGATGAATTACTTTGGGCTGCGAGAGCAAAGACTTTGGGGTCACCTTGGAAAATTGTGTAGTTTGTGAAATAGGTAGGTATGGCAGATTGAAATGGGTCTAGCTGTTCTGTTGGTGTTGCATTGTTCACTGGAATTGTCATTGAAAGAGCTAGCAAGATTGACAGAACGATAAGGAAACGTTTGGAAATGAGTCTTCCATTTCTAGAGATTGTACTTTCTATCATATTATTTTCTTCCTATTTTCAACGAGATTAGTATCTCATTGTGTATAGTCGTTATTAGTATACCTATTTAAACTATACGCTATAGTGATATAAACTATATTCTTTTATACTATAATATGAATTGGATAATGTATAGTTTGGATAATGGTGTTGATGTTGAAAAGTATAGAACAGCTAGAAAAGAAAGGTGCACTCTCTACCTTACTTTTTCTCCGTGATAACCAAGCTAAAGAGTGGATGATTACTGAACTAATGGATCGTATTGATTGCAGCCAGCGTGCTCTATATTCTGCTATACAGCTCCTTCACCAACTTGGGCTCATTCAGCAGATTCGTAAGCCTGAATTCAATCGTCGTTATATTGGTCTCACCGATAAGGGGAAGGCTGTTGCAGGAAAGCTTAAGGAAGTTGCGGAAATGCTATAGGATTGCAAGTTCTTTGATTATTTGTTCAACCTGTTTTTCTTTGAATGCAGACTCTATTCCCTCAAGTATCTGTATGACTTCCTCCACTGTGTCAGCATCCGCCATACGATGCCTTATGAGGTCTAGGCAGGCTTGGAAGCCACCCATCCAATCTGGGTTTTTTGGCATATAGAGTAACCACCCCGATGAAAGGATTCTGCTGAATTATTTAAACTTCAAGGAGTCAGTGCAAAAAGTGAACCTGTTTAGAGATGTAAACATTCTAAAATTTGCAGGATAGCGTTTTCTTGATTGAGTTTTTTTCTTTTTGAATGAAACACTGAGATGTGCTGATCTCCTTCGTCTTCTAAATCTCTCCGCTTTTCTTCAGAATATATCCAATTCTTGAGATGCTATAGGAGAGGTCGTATACATCAAATATTATCTCAGCAATATGTCCATATGACCTTCCTTGTTTGTGCAGCTTTCCAATATATTTCATGACATCATCAAGAATCCTTTCATATCTCTGTGACATTCTAATCGGAAGCATTTTGGCAAGCTTATAGGCATTCACTTTTCGTGCTGTTGCATGCAGGAAGAAGGGAAGCTCTGCTGCTTTAATTATGCTTTTTTGTCTTCTTATTAGAATAGAGATTCCATCTTTGGCTGACTCGATCTCGAACGTTT
>JABXGU010000371.1 GCA_016550415.1 archaeon
AATCTCCCAGGAATAGCACTTTCGACCGTTCCAGCTCCTGCGAGATCGAATTGGGGTTCGTCTTGATGTTGGGCAATCCAGCCTGAGGAGCCTATATACAAGTGAGGTTCTTTGGGTTTAAGGGCTCCAGATCCAATCGGAACTGCCACCATATCTCCACACCCACAGACAACTTGTGTTTCAGGTGTCAATCCTAATTGCTTAGCAGCCTCCGGTGAAAGGGTGCCAAGGATATCAGTGGTCTTTGAAATAGTTGAGAAGTGATCTTTCGAAAGCCCTAATCCCTCCTCGACAATTTCCCATTCTGGTGTGTGGTTATCGACACGGAAATAGTTCCACAAACAGGCATGACTCCAATCGGTATAGAAGTCACCTACGCCGCATTGGAACAGGATCCAATCTTTAACATCAACAAACTTGGCAGCTTTTTTAAAAATATGGGGTTCTTCTTCTTTTACCCATAGTACTTTAGGGAGGGGATCTTTGGCAGAGGCTACAGGAATGATGTTCTTTGCTAACATATCTGGAATTGAAAACTGGTTCATTAGAGGAGTCACATAATCAATGGATCGTACATCTAGCCATAAGATGGTTTTTCGAAGGGGTCGCCCTTTGGCATCCACGGGAATAACGGATGCCATCATTGCGTCTACAGTAAACGCTTTGATTTTTTGGGGATCGATTTTAGTTTGATTGATGATTTCACGGGTGGTTGTTGTGATTGCATCCCAGTAGACTGCGGGGTCCTGTTCCGCCCATCGTTCCTTAGGATATTCGACGTGATAGGTTTGCTGTGCCGTTCCTTGCACACACCCATCCATATCGATAATACTTGATTTGGTGGCACTTGTACCCAAATCACACGCCATGATGTATTTTTCCCGCATAAATAAGCCTCCCCATATGTTGAGGTAGAACTCTGATAAAGGCTTATTCACGGTGAAGGATGGAATCAAGTTTCAAGCTTAAGTTCAGTTCCAGATGATTTTAGAGACAGGTTTAAGCATGCCATTTAGAAAGGAGTCGCTTAATAAAAAAAGGGGAGGGATAGTAGAAACTAAAGACCTGTAGTTCTGACACCAAGGACGAACAAAGAATTCGACCCTTTTTTCCAAACTTACAGAAAAAATTGCGTATTTTTAATGGTTATTCAATTGCTTGGGCAATCGTGTTCACACAGGCTTCATTTTGTTCTTGTGTTCCTACAGTAATACGAATAAATTGACCGTTCAATCCGGTTTTGCCCGTGTAATCTCGGACAATGATACCTGCTTGTAGCAATTTTTGGGTGATAGCATTCGAGTCAGCATTAGGGTGGGTATACTGCGTGAGCACAAAGTTGGTTTTCGATGGAAAAGCTCGTACACCTTGAAGTTCACTTAGAGCTGCTTCTAAATATTCCCGACCCTTCTTGATCTCTTGTTTTACATAATCGAGATATTCGGTATCTCCGAGGGCTGCAACTGCTGCGGCAGCTGTAATCCGGTTAACCGGAAAGTGGTGCAACACCTTAGAGAGGTAGTCTGCCAGATCGGGATTTGTAAGAGTATAACCTAATCGAAGCCCAGCAAATCCAAAAGCCTTAGCCATAGTTCGCGTTACGATAAGGTTGGAGTGATTATGGATAAGGTGGGCAAACGTTGTCTCCGCGAAATCGAAGTAGGCTTCATCAACGACAACGAGTTTATCCAGCTCCAAAAAGCGCTCGAATTCCTTTTCAGGAATACAGTTACCTACAGGATTATTCGGACTAACTAGGATAATTTCTTTGATTTCTGGGGTAATCGCATCAAAAACTGGGTCAAGAGACCAGCCATAATCAGGTGGCGGGCGAGGAACATTTTGTGCAACCCCACCAAAAATGGCGAGGCGAAGGCGGTAAGGAGCATAGTCTGGAGGAATGAAGAGCACAGTGTCACCAGGATTGAGGAAGCCATGATAAAATGCATCAATAAAATGAGTTGATCCATTTCCTACAACGATATGCTCTGGGGAAAGCCCAGTATAGGTTGAAAGGGCTTGTCTCAAATCATAATAAGAGGAGTCAGGGTACAGATGTGCTGTGTCAAGAGCATCGATAGCTGCATGGCGAGCTTTTGGGGAGATTCCAAAAGGGAGTTCATTACCCATGAGTCTGGCATAATCATTTCGAATCGCGTAAAGTGGTCGGAGTAGTGCTGTGGGGCTATAGGCGACGCCGTTTTTAATGTGTGACTTAAGAAGGTGTGAAATATCACCCATTGCTTAATCCTTCCTGGTTAATGTGTGGGATTGGTGTTCCTGCCCGGCTATGTCTTAAAACCAATGGTTGTACCGAAATCTGAACATTTCGATTTGTCTGGGTTTTCCACTATCCGGCTCTCTTTTAAACGGAGGTCACCCTAACTTCTATCATGGCGGTATATGACGAACTCATGGCAAAATATCGTGAAGCTGCGCTCACTGGATCGATCATTGCACTAATGGGATGGGATATGGAAGTCTACATTCCACCTAAAGGATACCCCTTACGTGGAGAACAGCTAGGCTTACTCAGCCAAATGCGCCAGCGTATGATATCTAGCCCTGAAATAGGAAAGCTCCTTAACAAAGCTGAATCTGAAACAGAATATAAGAAGCTCGATGAAATCCAGAAACGCAATATCTACCTCTTAAGGCGCGAGCATGACCTAATGGTGAAGATCCCCGAAGAACTAACGGTTGCTCTTGCGCAACAGTCAACTAAGGCAAACCAAGTATGGAAAGCAGCAAAAGAGAAGAATGACTGGAAAAGGTTCCAACCGGAACTGGAGGAACTGACAAAATTACTGCGGAAACGCGGAGAAATCGTCATGGAGGTTCTCAAGACACCGACTTTGTATGACGCGTTGATTTACATTTTCGAACCCAAAATGACTCAAGAAAAAATTACAGCAGTATTCACCAAGCTTCGAAATGACCTCATCCCCCTTGTTGACAAATATACACAAGCTGTCAAAGGAAAAGACTATGCATTCATGAAACGGAAGGTTCCCGTTGAGCAACAACGGCGAATCTCCACAGCACTCTGTGATTTTATACACTACGATACCACCTCTGAAAAAGCGGGCGGTCGAATCGATGAAACCGAACACCCGTTTACCACTGGATACTTTGACGATGTCAGAATCACAACGCACTATTATGAAAACAACTTTTCTGGCTCATTTTACTCCGTCTTACACGAAGGCGGACACGCGTTATATGAACAGAACTATCCTCCTGAAGGAAAATTCCAACCCTGGGGTGATGCAACTAGTTATGGCGTCCATGAATCCCAATCACGATTTGTAGAAAACATGGTTGGACGCTCAAAGGAGTTCATCACTTATTTCCTGCCAAAACTCAACGA
>JABXGU010000372.1 GCA_016550415.1 archaeon
CTTTACATGGATGGCAAAGCGTTCAGCACCTTTGCCAATTTTCTGAGCAGCACGCTTAGAGCCTTCTGCAAGTAGATCGCCGATTCCTTCTCTTCTGGCGATCTTCTCAACCAGTGCAATCATAGTTTCGTGATTGCCCCAACTCAAGTCTAATCCATCTGCATCCTTCGAAGTAATAAGCCCATGTTCTGCAGCTTCAAAGAGAAAGGCAATAGTACATCCAGTACTTATTGTATCGAGACCATATCGATTACAGAGTTGATTGGCATATAATATGGATTCAAGATTATTGTTGAGGAGATTACTACCAAAAGCCATTAGAGTTTCATATTCTGGTCCACCGGTTATTATTTGGTATTTTCCAGATTTTACTTGGGAAATGAATTTGCATTGAATAGCACATCCGAAACAGGATTCACGGCTTGTACGATACCCTTTCCTAATGGTTTCAGGTCCAATGGCATCAGCATCTTTGTAAATACCAGTTGTGTGGTTTTTAGTGGGAAGTCTACCGATCTCTCCAATAGCTGAGACGAGATTTGTGGTACCATATTTGCCCAGTGATTCTTCGTTCATTTCGCCCCATTTGCCTGTAGTCATTAATTCAAAGGCTTTTCTGGCAACTGCCATGAATTGTCCTGTGTTAGCAACTTGAACTCCACCAGTTCCACGAACGGCAACCGCTTTGAGATTCTTACTGCCCATCACAGCACCAGCGCCACCCCGTCCTGCGGCACGATAATAGGAGGAGATAATGGCAGCGTATTTGACAAGATTTTCACCACCGATACCTATGGTGGAAACCTCAACTTCTTCATCCCCTTGCTCTTCACGAATAATATCAGTGGTTTCAACCGTATCTCGGCCCCAAAGATGCTCTGCATTTTGAAGGGTGACCTCACCATTTCGAACCATGATGTATACAGGTTTAGATGCCCTTCCTTGAATAGTCAACATGTCGAAGCCTGCGTATTTCAGTTGGGGGCCCCAGTGTCCACCGCAGTGAGCTTCACCCCAAAGCCCAGTTAAAGGAGCTTTGAAGGCAACCATGAACCGACCAGAGGGAGAGAAGAATGTGCCTGTAACAGGACCTACAGCAAAAACCAATGGATTTTCAGGATTCAACGGGTCCATGGATCCTTTAACACGATCCCAGAGCAGTCTAGATGCGAATCCTGTTCCACCCAGATATGAAAGGGCAAATCCTTGTTCCAAGGGGCGGACACTGATTTTACTGTGAGTAAGGTCAATGTCTGCAATCTTGCCTGCCCATCCGTAAAATTTCCCAGTTTTGCTCATTTTGATTCTCCTCCACTTATAACTTGAAGGTATTTTGCCGCCTTTGCTATGCCCTCTTTTTGTTGACGGCGAGTCAATTCGTTTGGTTCAAGGTAAAGGAGGGCGTTCCTTGGACAGAATTGAACGCACATTACATATCCGTCACATAGGTCACATTTGATAGTTCTACCATCAACTGGATCAATGTGAATACCTCCAAAGGGGCAAGCAACTAGGCATTGATGGCACCCAATGCATTTTTCCTGATTGATACAAACTGCATTGGTTGTTTCATCACGATATATAGCGCCAGTAGGACAGCTTTCCATGCAAAGAGGATTATCACAGTGTTGACAGATGATAGGTATATTCACCCCTTGCTTCTGATCTCGAAGGATGGTGAGAAGTGCTCTACTGGGATTGAACTCTTTGTTGTGACGAAAAGAACACACTAATGTGCAAATAGCGCAGCCTGTACATTTCTCAGGATCTGCTACCAGAACTTTTTTTGTAGCCCTTGCCATTGAAAAACACGCCCAGAAAGAGGGGGATAGAGAGCCTTAAAGCCTTACCCGTTTTATTACCTAGTTCCCTATTTGTAATTTCATTATAGGAGTGGACATCTGTTGCGCACATTAATCCAAAACGCAATGGTCGTCACAATGGATAGTCAGCGTCGTGTATTAGAACATGCAGACATCCTTATCGAGGACACCCGTATCGTTGCGGTTGGTGAAAAAACAAAGGCAAAACCTGACAAAGTTATTGATGGAACTGGGCGAATTGTGCTTCCTGGATTCATTTGTGGTCATACACATCTTTATGGTATTCTGCTACGAGGAGCACCACTTAAAATGGAAGCGCCTTCAGATTTCATGCAGATACTCGACCGGATTTGGTGGCGTGCTGATTCCGCATTCAGCAAAGAAGATGCCTATGCCAGTGCCCTTATTGCTGGATATGAATTCATCAAAAGTGGAACTACATGTTTTGCAGACACATACTCAGGTCCAGGCTCAATTGAGGGTGTATTGGATGGAATTGCCAAAGGTGTCACTGAGGTTGGGCTACGAGGTATCCTAGCCTTCGAAGCCACCGAACGGAACAATCCTAAGGAAGGACAAAGAGGGCTTCAAGAAAACGTACGCTTCATCAAACGGTTAAAGCAAAATCCCCATGACCTGCTTTATGGAATGTATAGCTTGCATGCATCGTTTACAATTAGTGATGAGTTAATTAAGCAAACACGCCAGCAAGCAGACAAGCTTCCTGCACCCCTTACTATTCACACAAGCGAGGGGCTCATAGACGTTTACCATAACATCGAACGTTACGATAAACGCACTGTAGAACGCCTATTTGATTTAGGATTCCTTGGTTCCGATGTTGTGCTAGCACACTGTGTTAACGTAAACACTGATGAGCTCAAGCTTATTCGTGGCAGCGGAGCTTGTGTGGCACATAATCCAATGTCAAACATGAATAATGCTGTTGGTGTTGCCCCTGTTAAAGAAATGATGGAGTTAGAAATCCCAGTTTGTCTAGGCAATGATGGATTCATCTTCGACGCAATCGAGAATATGCGAGCCGCTTATCTCATCCATAAAGTTCACCACCTTGATTCCCGAGTGACAACACCTCAGCAAATACTGGAGATGGCTACTATCAAAGGCGCTCAATGCTATGGGTTAGCAGATGAGCTAGGATCAATAGAACCAGGCAAACGCGCAGATCTAGTCATTCTTCATCCCAATCCACAAGCTACTCCAATACTACCCATAGGAGTCGCCAGTTACATTATCTACGGTCTTACAAACCAGAATGTTGAAACAGTCTTCGCAAATGGAAAAATGGTAGTTGAGAACCAACGTGTCACTACAATTGAAGCTGAGACCGTTGAGAAAACCCTTGAAAAAGTAGTACCAACGCTCTGGGCAAAACTTGGCATAGAAATCTAGCTAATTCTTATCCTCCAGCAATCGGCGGAAAGATTGCGACAACATCACCATCACTAAGAGTGGTTTCAAGACCATGCAGTACATGCAAGCCACGACCATTAACTAAGATTTTGATGTAGGGTCTGACGCTACCTTGCTTGTTGAACACAGTTTCTCGAAAATTACGACCATGTTTACCACAAAGCTGTTGCAGCAGGTCACCAACTGTTCGACCTTTCAAGTTAACCATTAATTGACGAAAACCTATTCGTTCAGAAAATGGACCAATAGTCCTCACGGTCACCTTCAAGGTACTTTTTCTCCTTCATCGTGGAGATAATCAGCAATCTCATAAACCTACTGGAAAACCGCATTACTGATAAGCCAAAGTCTTAACAGTTGTGATAAAATCCTAGGAAGAGGATGCATTATGGCTGACATACTTATTGATCGTGCAACCATTATCACCATAAATCCTAAGCGCCAAATAATCAAAGATGGGGCAGTAGCTATTGAAGATCACAATATTCTCGCTGTTGGCAAAACAAGAGAGGTAAAACAGAAGCATAGCGCAGACACAAGAATTCACGCAGATGGAAAGATACTACTCCCTGGTCTAATTGATGGTCATACACATTTAGCACAGGCATTAATCCGGGGATGTGCAGATGATGTAGACCTAATTCCATGGCTTCGGGACTATGTTTGGCGTCTACAAGGAAATTTCACTTCAGAGGACGGTGCAGCAAGCGCAGCACTGTGCATTGCTGAAATGCTCAAGTCTGGCACAACTAGCTTTCTTGAGTGTATGATTCACACACGTTACGGATTCGACGGGATAGCAAAGGTTGTAGATCAGTCCGGAATTCGTGGAGGCCTTGCTAAGATTTTCATGGACCTAACTGGTTATGCAGAAGAAGAGTCTATAATGTATCCTGGAATGATTGAAGACCCTGAGGTTTGTATCCAAGAAACATTATCAATGCATAAAAAATGGAGTGGAAAAGCTGATGGGAGAATCCATGTTTGGTGGGGAGGACGTACACCTGGTGCAGTAAGTCCCGAGTTGTATCGTCGTGTAGCATCATTGGCAAAGGAACGAAATATGCGCATTACCATGCATTTAGCTGAAGTTCAAGCTGATGTGGAATACACAACCAGACAATTTAAACAAAAACCAGCTGAATTCGCAAAATCTGTTGGGATGCTTGGAGATAATGTTGTCCTAGCTCATGGCGTATGGTTTAGCCCAGAAGAATTCCAGATACTAGCTAAAACTGGAACCCACATATGCCATTGCCCCGCAAGTAATTCGAAACTCGCCTCAGGCATAGCCCCAATCCCTCAAATGCTCAAAGCCGGTGTCAACATATGTCTTGGATGCGATGGGGGACCCAGCAATAATGCCTACGACATGTTCCGGGAGATATTCCTCGCTGCCATTATTCACAAAGCCAAATCCCTTGATCCATTGACCATGCCAGCAGAAACTGTCATTGAAATGGCGACCATCAATGGCGCCAAGGCACTGGGCCTAGATAGGGAAATTGGTAGCATCGAGGTAGGTAAGAAGGCTGACCTGATTCTTATTGACACTGAGCAGTTGAATATTGCCCCCACCTATAACTCATTGAGCAACATCGTCTACGCTGCAAATGGCTCAAATGTTGACACAACCATAGTAAATGGGCAAATCCTTGTTAGCAAAGGCAATCTTCTGACACTTGATGAGGATAAAGTAATTGAGCGTGCCCAAAAACTGGGTGCAAAACTCCTTGACCGTGCAGGAGTAGAAATCAAAAGCCGATGGCAAACAGATTAATACAGCTTTTAGCCATTTTCGAAAACAATTGAGGTGATTCCAATTTCTGTAGATAAAATTGTTGGCAAATTCCATGGTCGTGACTGGTTAACTATCCAAGAATGGACCCAAGAAGAACTCCAAGAACTCATTGATGCCGCTATAAGAATCAAGAAACTTCAGAAAGCCCACAAACCCCATGATTACCTAGCACGCCAGACACTATTCATGATATTCTTTAACCGATCACTTAGAACAAGAAACTCCTTTGAAGCAGGTATGACCCAAATGGGAGGACACGCTCACTTCCTATCTCCACAAGACGTCTACCGTCCATCACTACCCGACGACGAAGAAGCCTACACTAGCGAACGAATATCAGATGTCGCAAGAGTACTAGCACGCATGGGAGATGCCATAGCAATAAGAATCTACGGATCCCACGCAAAATGGATCTATGGACGAGGACACCGCATACTACGCGAATTCGCCAAATGGTCTGACATACCCATGATTAACATGGAGGATGACGTATATCATCCTTGTCAGGCTTTAGCGGATATGCAGGCGATTCAGGAGCATAGTCCCAAGTGGGAGGGTAAGCGGTTTGTTATGAGTTGGGCGTATAGTCCAAGTATGAAGAAGCCCTTGGCAGTCCCGCAGAGTGGTGTTTTGATGGGTACGAAGTGGGGTATGGATGTTGTCTTGGCTCATCCGAAGGGTTTTGAATTGGATCCCAAGATTATCAGTATGTGTGAGGAAAACGTGGCAAAATACGGGGGCTCATTTGAAATTTCTAATGATATGGAAGCTGCCTTTGCTGGTGCCCATTTTGTGTATCCTAAATGTTGGACCTCTAAACATCATATTCCACCCATAGCACCTGAAGAAGACTGGGATGGTTGCCAGAAGCTCTTTGAGAAAAACAAGGACTGGATTTGTGATTCAGAGAAGATGGCGTTGGGGGCTAGTGATGTTAGATATATGCATTGTCTTCCTGCTGACCGAGGCTTCGAAGTAACTGATGAGGTTCTCGACAGTGATCAGAGTATTGCCTTTGATGAGGCTGAGAATCGACTCCACGCTCAGAAAGCAGTTATGGCAGCTATTATGGGAACTCAGAAATGAGTATTTATGAAAAATGGGAGCATAGTGGAAATAGTGGTTTTTGCTTTCTCAGTCAGCCATGATTAAAGAGAGAAGACCCTTCTGTAGATGAAGACGGTTTTCGGCTTGATCAAAGATAACACTTTGAGGACTATCTACAACCTCGTCAGTAGCTTCCTCACCACGAAAGACTGGTAGACAATGCATGAAAATTGCATCTTTGCTGGCTTTAGCCATTCGCTCAGAGTTACAAATCCAATCCCGGTACTTCTCATGCAGTTTTGCTTCGGTTTCAGTGCCGAATTTGTCGATGCCCATAGATGCACATTTGGCACTCATCCATGACCTTGGATAAATCACATGAGCTCCGTTATAGGCCTCTTCGATATCATTAGTAATGGTGAAAGAGCCTCCAGATTCGTCAGCATTCTGCTTGCACCAACCCATAATCTCTGAGTCTAGCTCAAAGCCGGGAGGATTGGCAAGAACTACATCCATACCAAATCTGGCAGCTGTTAACACTGCACTCTGAACACTACACCAAGAACGAGCATGACGACTATAAGCCCAACTAAAAACGAACTTCTTACCCTGAATTTTGGGGAAGTTTTCTTGCACCGTCATCAGGTCAGTAAGAGACTGGCAGGGATGGAATTTATCGTCGGCCATATTCACAATAGGAACATTTGCCCATTTGGAGTATTCACGAAGGACTTGGTTACCACGTCCATATACGTAGCCGACTGCTTTTTCGAGGATACGGATTCCAATTCCGTGTCCGTAGCGTGCGAGTGTATTTGCAGTGTCTTTGATGCTTTCGCCTTCACCGAGGCGCATTGTGCCTGGTTCTAAAAATTGGGCATGTCCGCCGAGTTCTGTTAGTGCTGTTTCAAAGCTTGCGCGGGTTCGTGTTGAGGTGTTATAGAAGAGCATGAAGAAGGTTTTGTCTTTTAGTAGGTGTGGGCATTTTCCTGCTTTGCTCTTCTGTTTTAGGTCCTTGGAGAATTCGAGGACAGTATCAAGTTCTTCGCGTGTCCATTCTTGTGTTGTTATCATATCGCGTCCGCGCAAATCAATCATCTTTTTTTTCACCTAAAGAGTTGAATCCCAGAAGGCGGGTGGAGGCAAATCCTTTTGAACTTTTCGTGGTGTTGCTATCAACATAGGGTTCTTTGCAATGGAGCTTTTTGATACTCATTCGCACTTGGAAATGCCTCGGCTTTATCCTTCTGCAGCAAAGATTGTTGAACGAGCGCAAAGGGCAGGTGTGATTGGTATTGTTGTTAGTGCTATTGAGCCAAAATTTTATTCTAAGGCTCTTGACTTGACCAAACGGTTTTCTGGCTTTGTGTGGGCTACCTTTGGTCTTCATCCTCCACAAGCCACCCCCAAGATGGTAGATCACTGTGTGCGGTTGATGCGGGAGAATGTTGACAATATTGTAGCGATTGGTGAGGTAGGACTTGATTATTATTGGGTGAAGGATGATAAGCGGCGAGAGTATCAGCATCATTCTTTCGTTGAGTTCATTCAGTTAGCCGCCGAGTTGGATTTACCCCTAGTAGTGCATTCCCGGGAAGCAGAACTTGACGCTATAAACGTCTTAAAAGAGGAGGGAGCCCAACGTGTGCAATTGCATTGTTTTAACAATCCTGATCATGTTGAAGCCGCAGCAGCTCATAACTGGTATATGAGTGTGCCAACTAGTGTGGTTACACGCAGGCGAATGCAACGTGTGGCTTTAGCTATGCCGCTTGAAAACATGCTTTTGGAAACAGATGCTCCTTATCTTTCTCCATTTCCA
>JABXGU010000373.1 GCA_016550415.1 archaeon
AAGTCCCCCTTTGGAAATTGTCAAAACCCTATCTACTATGCTACATTAGCTGGCAACGCCGCCTATGGCCGAGATGGCGTTCCCACGCTTTTTACAGAAGCGCTACTATTGGCTATGGAGGGTGCCGGAAGTGACAATGTGGAGGGGGACTGGCGCGTGTATACGGACATGCTTAATCGTGGCATAGGTTACACCCTTGAAATGGTAAAGGGCGACGCTGTAAAGCTAGATCAGATTTCTCCAGTCGATGATTTGACTAATTTTACTCTCCACTATCTGGATAAAAAACCCATCGTACCCGTGAAGATTAGCTGTAATCCGAAAGAGGCAAACCTATTTGCGAAGCTTTCTTACTCTGATGGATCAAAGGATGTTGTTCGACCTCATATGGAAGAATCAAACTGGGATGTAACCATTGAGGTAGGCAACTATAAGTTCTCCGCTGAGTTCCAAGGTTGACCCTTTCGTGATAAACATGAACAACGTTATGTTAGACCACCTTTTCGCCCGATAAAATTAGAGGTGAAATAATGACAAAAATTAGGCTTAGATTGGAAACATATCTAGAGGAAGATTCACCTGAATTTGGTGTAATAGCCAACATTTATGATGTTTCGGATCGTCCTGGAAAGAGAAATAACCTACGAGACTTGGTTATTCCGGCAGGATCCCGGGGATTTTCTGAAGACATTGAACTTGATCCAGGCAAATACATCGTCGAAGCAATTCTCCCATCTGGAGAAGTAGTTAGCGAAGAGGTGACAGTGGAAGACTCTCAGGAACCATATGAACTGTTACTATTTGCATCTTCCACTCCTCATGAATGGCTCAGTTGGCAACATTTCATTGGAAACGTTGCACAGAGAGAGGAATACAAGGCTCAAATCTTACTATCTCCAATGGCAGATACAACTTTTAGAGGGCCAATGAGGGATGGTGCTATTGACATCAGGGCAGATCTCATTATAGTGTTGTCGCCAGAACCAGACCAGCCAGGACCTTTTTTCTTTTCTGAATATGAGGAAATATCGAGACTGAGCGCCTTAGTTTCACGAGGATATTTCTCCGACATTCCATCATTGAAAAACGCCGATTCGACAAAATCGATATCAGAACTCATCCAATTTGATAATCTAGACCCACCGGCGCGTATTACTGGCCCCCTTACTCCATATGCCTACGACGAAATTTCCCAAGTGTATCGTATCGATCCAATTGCCGAGTACTTCCACTACAATGACTCCAGATTCTTAAGACAATACCTGTTCATTCACGGTAAAAGCATACCTCCACAATACAGTGTCGTGCCGGCACCTTGGAGACAAGTTGGTGGTGGTGGTGAAGCTATTGTGGAGACCCTTGTACGCCATATTGGGGTGGATCCAAATGTTTCATCAGGAGTTGACCCTGGCTATCGAATGTCGATCTTGGTACACGACAGTGTTGTTGGTTCTGTTATCGGCTATCTCGGAACAGGTGAGTTGCCAGCAGCTGCGACGATGTTAACCCGAAAGGCAAGAAATATGCTCTTTTCCAAGGGAATCAACCCCTTAGCAGCGGCTGCTGGGGCATATGTATTGTTTAGTACACAAGGGTCGGACCAGACCGAGGATTGGAACTATTGGGTGAATAACTTGATGAAATGGTTCCCGTGGTTACCGGATGGTGCAATCCTGAATGGCTGGGTCAAAATGATGAAGCAAGAGATGGAAGAAGCCCGTGCCAGTCTGTTGGAAGGCTATCGTAGAGGACTCCCATTCTATTCAAAGGGCCTAAGTATGTTGCTGGATGGTCTCACCTTGTTCGCCAACGACGCACGTGTAGAAAATAACCTAGACCAAGAAGTCGAAAAAGCCCTCCAGTCAGTGAGGAGATTGGCTTTACGCACCAATATGCGGCAGCCGTTTACCACTATTCTATTGCGGTAAATGTTGGGAAGAAATCAGGAGA
>JABXGU010000374.1 GCA_016550415.1 archaeon
AAAAAAGTATAGCGCAGGGTAAAAACATTCTTAATGGATTTCCATATGTAATTCACGGATTACATGCCTCCAGAACTGTTTTAGAGTCTGTTAATTGCCCAATACAAACGCCTCTACCAATATCCAATGGTGAGTTGACTGGTCTTATAACGATAGCAGCGGGCGTAACGCATTACTCCCATAATGTTTCCCTGACTCTTACCCAAGATGCCCGCTCACCCCTAGAAAGAATGATCCTTTGCTCACAGTTTCTCGATAGGTTGCTCGGGTATTTTTATGAGAGAGGGGTTCCCATAAGCAAGTACCCAACCACGTTGACAGCGGCCCCTCTTCCACCCAGTATATCCCTTGCCTGTATCATTATAGATGCTCTTATGGCTGCTGTACAAGGGGTAAAATATTTCGAGATGTTTTATCCAGTGAATAGCTGCGTCCTACAGGACCTGGCGGCTATGAGTGTAGCCCTTAAGCTCTGTGAAAGCTATTTACAACAGCGCGGTCACCATGACATGACTCTCTTTCTGAGCTCGGCTACTAATGTTTCGGCATTCCCAAGGGATGAAAGTAAAGCGCTGGCTAGAGTGTTGCACGACGCAATCATAGGTGCCTACGCAAAAATATCTCGCCATCATTTCAAAACTGGCGAGGAGGCTTTTGGCATACCATCAAAAGAAGCTACCTTTGAGGCCGCCAAGGCAGTAAGGATGACCTTCGATATGCTGTGGAAAGAGTCATTCCCGCGAGACAACAATTTTCAGCTGGAAGCGAACATGATTGAACAAGAGACAAAGGCGATGATGGACAAGGTGCTGGAAGTTGGTGATGGAGACATAGTCAAGGGATTGGTAAAAGCACTTGAACTCGGATTGTTGGATATACCGTATTGTGTTAGTTCACTTGTCGCGGGAAAGTGCGTAGCCATAAGAGATGCTGCTCGCTGTGTCCGATTTTTAGATCATGGCAACCTACCTTTCAATAAGGAGATTGTGGCATTCCATCAAGAAAAAATCGCCGAGAGGCGGCGACAAGAGGGGCGAGACGATTGGGACATGATAGTTGAAGACTTACGAGCTGAGGCAGAGGCATGATAATGTAAAATTGGTTGGACTCGCCAACAAGCTTATATATCAGGGAAATATTGACTGGTATTACGTTGTCAACAAGGACTGAAAGTTGTGTGATCATCCATGGACATGGCAAAAATAGTAGTTTGGATGCCAAGTCAGCGTATTAGATGAAGGCAGAAAGAAGAAGTGGATATTGGCGACTTTCGGTTAGCCAATAATAATAACATTAAGAGCAGCGGCAATTAATACCGACAGAATGAACGGAGCAGCAGATTGGATGATATGATTCTTCTGATAGATTTCGGTAGCACATTCACCAAGGTAATTGCGGTTGACTTGAGCAAAGAAGAGGTCTTGAGCCGGGCTCAATCTCCAAGTACGGTGCGGGAGAATATCCTTATTGGGCTGCAAAATGCTTTATGGAAATTAACAATATATGAACATCCAATTGATGACGTGACTATTAAAAGGAGCAGGAAACTCGCTTGCAGCAGCGCTGCCGGCGGGCTACGCCTTGTGACCATAGGCCTAGTGCCTGAACTGACACTTGAGGCGGCACGCAGGGCTGCCCTAGGTGCAGGGGCAAAGGTAATTGGTTCTTTTGCTCACGAACTTAACGATGATGACGTTTGCCAAATGGAACAGGCTGGATGCGACATTATAGTAATCAGTGGAGGGACTGATGGTGGTAATAAAAATGTAATCCTGCATAATGCAAAGATGCTGGCAACATCTAGATTGGATGTTCCTTTTATCATAGCCGGTAACAGAGTTGTCAGTAATCAAGTGAAGAGGATCCTTGAGTCAAGCGGCAAATATGCCGAAAAAACTGAGAACGTCCTACCGGATTTAGACAGATTGAATGTGGAACCAGCACGTTCATGTATCAGAGATGTATTCATGAAAAAGATAGTCCACGCTAAGGGGTTGGATAAAGCTCAAGAATATGTTGGTAATATTCTCATGCCTACTCCCATGGCCACTTTGAAAGCAGCGGAGTTGTTGGCAGAAGGTAGTGGTAAAGAGTCGGGCCTGGGCGAACTGATGGTAGTTGAAGTTGGTGGGGCAACAACCAATGTACATTCGGTAGCAAAGGGATACAATGCTGCACGTTTCATTAAAGGATTACCCGAGCCTTTCGCTAAAAGGACAGTTGAGGGCGACCTTGGAATTCGATATAATGCGACAACTATCCTTGATATCATAGGCGAGCAAAAAGTGCTGGAAAAAATGCCTAAAGAAGTCGATTATGCGGGATTAGATTTAGCAAAGACTACGCGATTTCTTTGTAATAATGTCACTTTTGTACCTGATAATGAACAAGATTTTCTAATAGATTTGTGTCTCGCCGGCAGTGCAGTCGAGCTAGCGGTCGAAAGGCACGTTGGTGTTATGAAAGAGGCATGGACCCCGCACGGGGTGGAAGATGTACAGTATGGTAAAGATCTAACTGAACTGAGAACTTTGATTGGGACAGGTGGGATATTCACTTATAATCACCAGTCTCAAAAGGTTCTGGAAGCAGCCCTATTTAATGCAAGCAATCCTTTTTCGCTCAAACCAAAGTCGCCAAATTTCTACATTGACCGCAAGTACATACTTTACGGCGTCGGATTATTAAGTGAT
>JABXGU010000375.1 GCA_016550415.1 archaeon
ATGGTTGCTAAAGGCTTCAATGATATTCACTCTGCACTAGGTTCTGCACTTGACCAGACAATCCAGACAACAACTACCACCTTTGAGATTATTCAAAACGAAGTTGACACAATCCTCAAAACAATAACAAAATCAGTTTCATCAGAGTCAGAGAAACTAAAAAGAACAATCGAACAGGGAGCCAAAAAATCCTTACAAACTATTAGCCAAGAAATTGAGCTCACACGAAGTAGTCTTGACCAAACCACTCAAGATGCCATTACCAATACGAGTGACGCATTGGATAATCTTAGCAAAACAGCTAGCACCGACATTAACCAACAAAAAGACACCATCTTGGCAAGTATCAAACAGTTCAATACAACAGTAGAGGACGAACTTGTCACCGAATCAGAACAATCCTTGACCCGTCTAGGACGTAACCTTGGAACAAAGCGACGTTCATTGATGAAAGAATCAAATAGTCTAGTAAAGGAAATTACTAAAATATTTGCGAAAACGGAAGAAACATCGCTTGCGGCGCTAAGTTCATTTGCTGAAAAAGCCGGTCCTACATTGGAACTCATCAGTACTAACGCAGGAGAAGCAAATGATATTCTTATGGGGTTATGGAATGCAATAGTGGGTGTCCAAGTTTCAGAAGCCGAGCGAACATGGCATATCGTAACTCCTGAGAATGTTCAAACTCATTTGAAGGATATGATTCATCGAGCAAAAGACACCATCACACTTGTCTACCCATCTTTTGATAAGGTCCCAATCGAAGAATTGAAACAAGTTGAAGCCAATAAGCGAATACATCTGGTTACATCTGTAGATGAAGAAGAGCACAAACCCAAAATTCAGAGTCTTCTACAACAGGGCAATGTTCGCATTTGGCATAGTCATTCAATGGAATTCTATGCAGGAGCCCGTGACTGTGAGGAAATTCTCATTGCACCAATTCACGGTAACCCCAAGGAAATTGTAGCGGTGGTTAGCGATCAAGAAAATTATGTAGCACTCTTTAACCACAACTTGGGGCCTCGCTGGATTTCATCTTCTAAGGAAATCCGTCATGGATTAACTTCCAGTCCTTCATAGGTTTTACAATGGATTCAAGTTCGACCAACACGGTTGGTCTGCGCCTTCCGACGGAACTGTGAATTGAAGATTTCCCGTACTCGTTGGATAGTGTCTGCTTCCTCTGGACGTTTGTCGTAACGTATACGCTTGATACGGGCAAAACGGAGGGCCATACCAGAAGGATAAGTAGGTGACTGCTGGATTTCACCATATTCGACTTCCACTACAATTTGTGGCTGTACAGTAACAATTCCTTTCTCTTGGTCGATTTTAAGTTCGAAAAGTAGGCGTGTAATTTCTTCAAATTCTGTATCTGTTAGCCCTTTGAAGGTCTTACCCAACATGTGGAATTCGCTTGTTTCAGGATCCCATGCTGCAAGATGGTAATCAGAAAGCCACTTGTGTCGACGCCCCGACCCGTATTCAGCAGCGATAATAACTAGATCAAGTGTTTCCATGCTCTTCTTGATTTTTAGCCACGCTTTCCCTCTTACTCCCAACTGATAGGAGCTAGTAAGGCGCTTTGCAACTAGTCCCTCATGCCCAGAACGGAGGGCAGATTCTAGGAATGCTGCAGCATCTGATGCATTTCCTGTGATAAGCTGTTCAACCAGTGGAATAGACCCATTAATTGTTCTGAGTTTATTACGACGGGTTTCATAGGATTCGTCGATTAGTACCTCATTATCAAGCATCAGCAAATCGAAGAGAAAGAGAGTGACAGGTAGTTCCGTCACCATTGTCTTAATATCATGAACCCTTCGAAAACGTCGCATAAGCTGCTGAAAAGGGAAAGGTCTTCCATCGGGACCCAGCGCTAAAACTTCCCCGTCCAAAATACAACTGGTTGCTGCCACTTCACGTTTAACAAGATCAACAATATCAGGTAGGCTGGATGTGACATCAGAAAGCTGACGACTAAAGATGTGAATACGGGTTCCATCTTTTTCTCGTTCGAGATGAATTTGAACTCGCGCACCATCCAGTTTTGCTTCAAAAGCACATTTTCCATTGTTTTGTTCGATGGCTTCAGACACATCTTTTGCCTGAGATGCCAACATGGGAAGAAGGGGAGTAAATGGGCGAAGATGAACTTTTTTCAGTCCCTCAGTTCCTTTTTCAACTGCTATCCTAGCTACTTCGCCAATATTTCCCCGAAGCATATTTGCTCGTCTAACTAGTTCTAGTGGGATTTTGAAAAATCGAGCAATGGTGCTTTCCAGCATGCCCTCGCTGAATCCGATTCGTTGGTCTCCAACCAGAATTTTGGTGATGTATTTGGCTTCGAGAGGTGTTGTTCGAGTGAAAAGGGAACGGAGCATTGCAGTTTTTCGACGCTTAGAACCTGACCCCTTAGCATCCGCGATGGCGGCAAAGGTTTGATGAACCTCCTGGATTGTCAGAGGTGAACTTAGAAGGGTTGTTTGCGATATCTGCCCCTTCTGTTGGTATAGTTGTCGAACAACTTCACCAATATCTCCGGTTTCACGAAAAATTTTGACTATTGTGCTTGAGGAAGGTTGGAGAAATTCTTGCAGGATGCTACGAAGACCGGACCAACTAAGTGAAAGGGCTCGTTCGCTGGAACGAGGAAAAGGCTGACCTATTAGAAGAAGCGCGGCAACTTCAACCTCTGAGATGGGTAAATTAGCAACAAAAGCCCCTGCAAGGTCCATCTTTTCCAAATGTTTTGCAGTAGCTACTATCCGTTCACAAAGTTTTGATAATTCTATGAACAGTGTAGGAGTTCCCTTTGCTGGGAAAGACATTGCAAGTTACCTCGAATCTAGGGAATATTTGACAGCCTAGAAGGTTTAAAAGTGTAGGCTGTAACATCTTGAACACTTTTCAATCAGGGTTTGATAACGATGAAGGTCAATGAATTAACTCAGCAATCACGACGTGTTGATATCCGGCTACGAATCCTCAAAATTGAGCCTGCACGAGAGGTGAGTACTCGATATGGAAAAGCTCGTGTGATGACTGCTGTGGCAGGCGACGAAACAGGCACAATCAAACTTTCACTCTGGAACGATGATATCGACCAGATAGGGGAAGACGTGATTGTCGAAATAAAAAACGGTTTTGTCAAAGCTTTTCGAGGCGAGCTACAATTGTCTGCAGGCAAATTTGGAGAGCTTGCTATTGTGGAAGATCCGAAATTTCCCAGTCGTGAAGAAATTCCGATCGAGGAAGAACTTGAGGAAGAGTAAATGGTTCCTTCGGGTAACCTTTTTCAATAATATGAATTGCATTTGATGATGCCGTGCTATGGTAGGTATGTGGTGATAATTTGATTTTCGAATGGTTCTTCTATTGGCTACAAGCATTTGATATCTGGGTTAAAGCCCTTATTCAACAGATAATCTATTGGATCCAAATTTTGGGGCCAATTGGTGTTTTTTTAGGCGTGATGATTGAGACTTTTATTGCACCCATTCCTTCACCGATTATAATGATGGGAGCAGGTTTCCTCCTAACACAGGGTCTCCCCCTTCATCTTCAGATCCTAGTAATTGTAGTTGATGTTATGTTTGTAGGTGCTCTTGCTTCAACAGTTGGGGCTTTCTTTGGATATGGTATCGCCTATCTGGGCGGCTACCCCATTATTGAAAGGTATGGAAAATACTTGGGCACATCAGTGGAAGAGGTTGAATATATGCGGAAGCAATTTGAAAAGTCATCCCGCGATGAGGTATACCTCTTCACAGCAAGAGCAATACCCATCATTCCCCTTTCTGTAGTATCCATTGCTGCAGGCGCCATTAGAATGGACATAAAAGAATTTAGTATTATTACCTTCCTTGGAGCCCTCCCCCGTTGCTTAATCCTTGGTGTGGCTGGATGGTTGGTTGGGGCAGCCTTTGAGCATATTGCTCAGATGGTTGATTTCCTTGAAACTGTAACGCTGCTATTGTTTGTCCTCTTTATCGCAATATTCATTATTTTCCGATTAGTCCTACGCCAACGAGCAAAAAAGAGTTCAAAATCAAGTGAAGAAGACAAAGAAAAGGATTAACTAGCTATTGGTGTGAATATCGCCAACAAGGGGCAAACGAACCTCAAAAAAGAACATGACCTTGTAACCATTTGACTGCAGATAATTGGAAAGTTGGATTGCTCGGTCACTTGCTTCGTGTATTGTGTTATACCAGTTTGAAACACAAATCCTTTCCTGCTTGCCTTCTGGTTTAGCGCATAGAATATCATTGGGTAATTCCGCTTCATCGGGAAGCCGAGATGAAACTCGATACTTGCCCCTATCAGTGCTTATCCATATTTCACAGTACTGAGATTTTTCTTCGCCCATTAATATCATCTTATAGCTCGTTGATATGCAGTAATAAGTCTGTGCATAGATACTTAATTGGAAAAAAGTTGCATCTTTGGTGTTGGTAATGATGTCTCGGCGTATTGCAGGTGTAGATGAAGCGGGGCGGGGACCCGTAATTGGTCCCATGGTAATTGCAGGAGTCGTCATTGATGAGAATAAGTTAGATGCTTTAGTGGAATGGGGAGTTCGTGATTCAAAGCAGTTGACACCCAGGCAAAGAGAAAATTTGGACCAAATAATTCGCAAGGTTGCTCTTCAAATTGAGGTATTAGAGATTAGTCCCAAGGAAATTGATACACAGCGACTCAAAAATAAGAGTCTAAACACGCTAGAGGCACAGTGGATGGCACAAATTCTTCAACGTCTACGATGGGATGTTGCATATGTTGATGCAGCTGATGTTAATGCAGGACGCTATGGGCGTTTTATTCAGGCACAACTATCTTCAAAGTCACCCATCGTAAGTGAGCACGGAGCCGATGCAACCTATCCAATAGTTGGAGCAGCATCAATTGTAGCTAAGGTCCGACGAGACCAAGAAATTGTAAAGCTACACAAGTCATTCGGAGATTTTGGTAGCGGCTATCCAAACGATCCAAAAACACTTCGTTTTCTTAAAGAATGGCTCACTGGGAATGATGATTTTCCTGAAATAGTACGGCATACTTGGGAAACAGCAAGCAAAATACTCGCTACTCACAGACAAAAGATACTAGGAAATAAATAGAATCTTAGATTTTGATTATTCTTCTTCTATTTCATCTGTAGGAGAAGGCTCGGCTTCTTCAGATTCCGCAGCTTCAAAAGTTTCAAGTGTTGAAGGCGCTTCAGCTTCAGCTTCCTCTTTCTCTTTTACCTTCTTTGGCTTTCTTCGACCTTTCATTTTCTCCCGCATACGCATGTAAGTTTCACTGAGAAGTTCTAGATGTCGTTTGGCAATGTCAGGATGAATATCCTTGCTGTTAAGCCGCTCCTCGATACGAATCACAAGGAACTCGGGGAAGAAGGCTTCGAAATGAATATCGGAGAGTAGGAGGACAAGGGGTTCATCACCCCTTTTAACTTCTATTTTATCACTACCCATTAGAGTAAGTATTTTTGCCTGTTCAAGTCGTCGCATGATATTCTTGAGTGTGGAGTCCTTCTCTACAAGTTCCTTAAGTTCTGATGAATGAACAATTTTGCGGCGAATCGTTTTAATTATATCATAGATATCGGGGTCGAGAAGGAGCTGGCCAACTTGAATTGTATCATCTTCATTCCATGTATAACCGTTAAAGAATTCCTGAACACGTTTTTCCAGTTCACGATTCTGCTCCTTATTTAGCCCTCCTGATTTGGCAAGTTTTAATATCTGCTCAGGAGGGAATCTAGCTCCGAATAGATCGTTTACTAAGAATATGCAGTTATCAGATACTGCGTTTATCCAGTCCTCTTCGACTAAGCCACCACGAATAAGGGGGAGTGTTACAAGACCTAGATCAGGATAATGTTTACCTGTCTGTAATTCAAGCCATTCACGAAGTTCTTCGGTAGGAACTCCTCCAGCGGCTAATTTATGCATCAGAAGTCTAGTCTCTTGGTCGACAAAGATTTTTGCTAGACGCTGTTCGATGCTCAGTTCAACCATTCGTTTTAGTTTATCATAAACTTCGCCGAGATATTCTACAAATTCAGGTTCACCGATATTTTCAACAATTTCGCTTGTAGCTAGAGTTAGTCCTTCTTCATAACTACGAGCATCTTCTTCCAAATCCAAGAATAGCA
>JABXGU010000376.1 GCA_016550415.1 archaeon
AAACCATATGAGAACCCATTATTTCTCAGTAAAGGACATAGCCTTAATGGCTGTTTTCGGATGTGCGTCTTCGTTGGCAACGTTAACAACAGCTTTTATTCCAGCTCCGCTTCCAGGCTTATACGGCATAATAGCCATTCCAATAGGCACAATACTCACTTTAACGGTGGTAGAGATAGTTAGAAAGTTTGGCGCCGCAACTTTCACTCAACTTATAAGCGGAGTCCTATCCACACTTCTTCCCGGTGGTCCGCCGGTAGCTTGGATTATACTTCCTGGGTGGTGTATTAGTGGCATACTTATAGACTCAATGCTGTATCTAACAAAGAAGAAGCCAAGCGAGTCGAGACTACTCACAATAATAGTTGGACTTGTTTATAACGTTCCAGGGGACTTCCTTATATATTGGAGCTTCGTCGTGTTCTTAGGGTGGGAATATTCACTTTTCTTCTTTTTATACGGTTTCATGATAATACACATGATCTTAGGCTGTCTAGCTGGAATGTTCACACCGGATGTGATCAGAAGGATTAAACCTGTATTAAGCAATTAGAAACTTTACTATTGCTACTATAATGTAGAGGGTAGGATTCGACCACATGAACCCCTGCCTCCTGTTCATTCGGTTATTTGAGCGCGCCTGAAAAGGTACCAAGAGATTGCGATAAAGATGCTGAAGTAGATCAGTGCTACAGCAATTGACGTAAGGATGACGGTGGATAACGGTTCTGTGTAAAGTTTGACCCATTGAACTGGGCTAGGAGTAGTTCCTCCGAAGCTTATCTTGTAATAGGTAACCTCCCACGAAGGATGTAGAATATATTTTATGAGGTTTGGACCTATGCTGTCTGTGCCTGTTGAAACTGTTGCAATGACCGAAGCTGGAAATTCACCGACGTATCCGGTGGTGCCGGAGCCTAGAATGTAGGTGAGAATCCAGCCTTGACCAGCAAGCACCGCTAGTATTGAACCAATTACGTTTATACCAAGCCAAATGCCGAAGGGCCCAAGAGCAGCGATTAAAGAACTCTTAAAGAGTGTACCGAAGAACAGAACGATTACTATCCATATCAAGGTGCTGAAAAGGGCTCCAAGAAGGGAGAGCGGAACAAGATGCAGGTTATTCTGAGGCCCGTACACGACATAGCCGCCGATAGTCATGTAAATCATTAAAAAGCAGTATGTTGCCAAAAGTGTGAGGAAGGCTGCAAAAAGCTTGCCTAAAAACACTGTGGTTCTCCCAACGGGTTTGGATAGTAAAGAGATGATGGTCCCACTCTCAAACTCTCCTGAAATTGTGTTCATTACAGTCACAATTGCAAACAGGAAAAAGCCAAATCCGCCTAAGCCAATGTTAGAGTTGATCACGAATTCTGGGTTGGGTTCTACAGGTAGGCCACTGAAGGTGCTGGCTATGTGACCTCCAGCCAATGTTATGGTGGTGAGAGCAAAGGCAACAACAAGCATCCCAAGGAATTTTTTCTTTCGGATGTTCCAAAGTATCTCGTAC
>JABXGU010000034.1 GCA_016550415.1 archaeon
ACTGCTAGCTTTAGTTTTTGGTCACAGTGTACGAGCTATGAAATGGCCAATTTTCATTGGGTTTGGATTAATAGTAACTACAATTCTTGTAGGAGTCATATTAGCCACTAGTGTCCTTATAATCGGGAATCCAAACATTAGTGTACTATTATATGGAAACCTCGTTGCAGTTTTGGTAATTATCCTATTCATAGATACCGAATGGTTGCACACACTTGGATTCATCGATCAGGCTCAACAAATAGCAGCCTTTGAAATCCATTCCACATCAAGCACTGAAGAACCAGCAACACCTGCACGTGTAAAAATTGAACATATCTTAACTAACTTGGCAACACTTAAGATACCCCTAGGGTTCCGCTACCAACATTTCCCGGATGGACACACTCGACTATTCCTCTTCACATGGGCACCAACCACAGATCTACTTACGCATAGACAAAAACGACTTCACCAAATACTCTCTGTCCACCTAACTGGAGTTAGTATGGAATCGCAACCTCTTCCATCCCTTCAATTTCTCACAGAGTTACCAGCATCCATCGTTTTCCTTTCAGGTTCACCTAGCGATTCTGCTGAAGGCTTCTCTGCATTACAGACTTCTATTCAAACACAGACGATAAAGAACAGCACAGAATCCTCTTCTAGAATCAAAGGACCTGTTATTCTCTTCCAGGTGTCAACTGAACCCTTTCATTTTGGAAGGTTTGACTATTGGCTTTCTCGCCGACGTCTAAGACCTCAAATCCAAGAAGCATTACAATTAATTGCAGGAGAAGAACAGATTGCCCAAGGCATCCCACCATCACCTGAACTTGCCCTAAAACTCGGAGAACCAAGAACAGTATCAAAAGCTCATCAAACACTTAGGAAGGCTAGAAAACTCCATTCTCATCACCTGCTCAATACACGTGTTGTTCTAGTATCATGGCACCCCACAAGTCAGGAAGAAGCCAATAAGGTTTCACACATCATTGCTAAAAGAGTTGCAAGTACTCTCCAACCCCCAACACCAACAGAATCTGTGACCTATCAGACCCCTTTCCTTTTCAGGGGAAAAAGGCAAATTCGCCGAATCCTCAGTGGCGCCTTAAGAGGTCCAGCCAGCCAACTGCAACCAGAAGAGGCTGCCAGCTATTTTGGGAAAATACAATCTAAAACTTAGGAATCAGAACGTGGAAAAAGGCAGGATTCTTTTGCAGATTTAATACTCTTTACAATCTCTTTGATGAGAAAGTCCCAAGTTGGTGGACCGAGATTTAAGAGGGCTTGAATAAAATAATCCCAGGTCTGGGAGCCTCGATTCAGCATCTTCTCAAAGGCACTTTTCATTTTGCTTAACCTTTGTTTAGTATCAACTGTCACCCCAATGGCGGTCCAAACCACCTTACTCCGATCTTTGCTTTGCTGTTCTTCGCCTCGCGGAATCGGCACATTAAAGCCTCCTAAACGGATATACTTGAGATGTTCGACTTTTAGAAGCTGTCGCCAGATATGATATCCACTAAAAAGATTGATTATAGTATTAAGCAATGTATGCTTAGCCCTAGCACTTATCTTGGTGGCGGTAAGTTATGCGTGTTAAGCCTTTAGTTGCAGGGTTGACGGAATTAGTGGAGGAACTCGGTGTGGAGGGATGGCAAGAGTTCCGAACCCCTGATAGAACACGAATTGATTATGCAGTAACACGAGGTTCAATACGCTTGTTAGCGATTGAATTTGAGCGAAGTCGAAAATGGCTGTTTGCCCGTGTTCTATATAATGCAGTGAAGGCACAGAGGGCAGAATTTCCCAGTATACTTTTTGTCTATCCTTATTATGAC
>JABXGU010000377.1 GCA_016550415.1 archaeon
AAGAAATATAGCACCCATTGGAACATAGAGTTCTGGTTGCTCTTTTCGTTTGCTAATTGCTGACATAGCGGTTTTGCGAAATAATTCAGCAGCTTCACTTAGCATTTGATGTTTGTCTTCTGTAACAGGAGCTTCAACTTCATTGAGAACTTTGTGTATAGTTCGACCAATTTGTAGTACCTGCTGTGGATTCTCTATCTCTTCATAGCAGCGATAAACTCTGACCATTGCAGGAAATGGGGCTAGAGCTGACTCCTCAATCTTTTGTGCCTTCGCCATAATATTGAAGCACATAGCTGCATGTTCCCATTCTCCTGCAATCCCATACATTCCACCTGCAAAATTCAGTGATTCTAGAAATTGTGACCGAATGGTTTGCTTAGCCAAAGATGCATTGAGTGTACGCTCCTCATCATAGGGATATACAAAATCATCGTATTGAATCTGTTCTGCAATGTATTGTTTTAATTCCTGCCAACGACTTGATATTGTCTCGCAATCTCGTGCGATGCTGCGGGCAACCTCCTTTGTTAGTTTTCTAGGAGTTGCAGCCGTTCGAACACGCTGGAGAAGCTCGCTAATCTGTGATAGGAAATCAAGAAATGCTTCCCGTTTCTTTTTCGGTAAATGATTAGCGATTTCCATTAGGATTGCATTAGCCTTGGTAAATTTTTCCTGAAATGCGTTTAAGAGGGCAATATGATTGATAGTAGCCATAATATAGTACACCTTTGCTAAGCGTAATATCAGAAACTAGAGTAACTAGAATCTTTGACGAGATCAGCTCCTCATAATTCTTCTTTCTGAAAAGCGCTTTCCATTAGACAAGCTTATTAAAAAAGGCATTAGTGTCCTTGAAAAAAACTGGATTAAAGCCCTCAGCAGGAATAAGCACATACGATTAGAAGTGTACGTTGACTAATCACCAATGATATTCTAAGAAATTAGTTAGGTTTGAATTTCAGATTTTCTCCTAAAGCATAATAATTTCCTTGCTTTTGCCCTCTTGTTCAAAAATTCTCTTGCACTCTTAGTAAAGTTTTTAAACAATTTGACTAACCTTAGCGCATTCTCCCCGTTCTAGAACTCCTTGGAGGTCAAATTCTTGGGTTTACGAGAATTTATTGCCCGGCGCTTAATTAATAGTGTTATTCTTATTTTTGGTGCGATTACCTTCAACTTTTTTGTTTTTCGTATTATGCCTGGAAACCCCATTGCTATCGTGATAGCCCCTGAGTTATCCTATCAATCTGGGGAATTGGCTGCGTTCCTTGAAAGGATGTGGGGACTAGATCAACCCCTAATCGTCCAGTATGGTCAGTACGTAGTAAATATGTTCACCTTCAACTTTGGATTTTCCTTCACAGAGGGCTATCGTCCTGTGATTGAATCCATTGCCGCCCGTCTACCCAACACGCTTCTCCTAATGGGAACAGCCGCCATAATGACCATAATCATAGGCGTCATTACCGGTATTTGGGCAGCTTCTAAGAGGGGAGGAAAATTTGACATGGGCATGGTCACCACTGCTCTCACATTCTACTCCATTCCAACCTTCTGGTTGGGAATGATGTTCATACTACTCTTTGGCTTCTACTGGGATGTCTGGTTTGGCTTCAGCCTCTTCCCCATGGGCGGAACCATGAGCAGACCACCACCAACAGATCCACTGCTGCGAGTCCTGGATATTGGTTGGCATCTTGTACTTCCTGCCACCACATTAGCACTGGTCTCCTATGGTGGTTACATGTTGGTGATGAGGAACAACCTCATAGATGTCCTAACAGAGGATTATATTGTTACAGCTAGAGCCAAGGGGGTAGACGAACGAACGGTTCTATTCAAGCATGCCA
>JABXGU010000378.1 GCA_016550415.1 archaeon
ACGACCTGCATGTCTTGAATGATGATGAGCCCTTGGAGTGAGTGGTCAACAAGGTCTTGGTAGGCGTGAGCAACTTGTTTTTGATCAGTTATCTCTGACACCATCGCTAGAATCGCTGCTTTCCCATCTATTGTTATGGCCTTTGGGAGCACCTGCAACCATTGTTCTTCCCCTTTCTTGTCTTTGATGCGAATATCGTAAAATTTTGTCTTGATTTCTCCTCCCTCAACAGATTTCAATCTGCGACCTGCTTCTAGTTTATCAGCATCTGCTACAAATTGAAGGAAGTCATCAGATGTCATTTTATGGAGATCTTGAAGTGAATAATCGATGAGTTTCGCCAATTCGTTGTTGGCAAATAGGACTTTGTCTTCTTGAAAGACGATAATGCCAAGGGGTGATTTTGTGGCTATTTCCTCATAGATTTTTGAATTAGAGTTTTTGGTTGAAGAGGGCTCATTTGAGGGCATTTACTTTCACCGCTTATGAGCTTGGTGTAGAAAGTAGCAAGGTTTCGTAGACCTTTCGTTCCCCAAGCTTCGCTGAAGCCTGAAGATACTCTATTGAAGATGCCATATATCTGCTTCGCTGAATTCAAATGTTGGTGATTGATGTTGAGATGGGCTAAACAATAGAAAATCAATCAACTGATGTCATATTGTCGTGATTGGTCGGGTTTGGAGAATCACGAATTGATCCTTCTGAAGTGTCCATTCAATGTCTTGTGGATGCCCCATATGTTCTTCGATTTGCATCCCAAGTCTAGCCAAACTAATAATTTCAGAATCCTTGAGGGAGAAGATTTCACGTTGCTGCTTGGGGGTTTCGATCAACATTGTGCCTTGGGGATGATCTCTAGGGTAGGGAGTGCAGAGGAGGGCTTTTTCCCCAAGTTGACGTTTGAGTATTTTCAAAGGAGTTTTTTGGAGAAGAAAGGAGTCGGGAATAACTTTTCCAGAAACGATGCTTTCTCCAATTCCCCATGTTGAGTCAATCATAAGTTGTTCGGTGTCATTGGTTGCAACATTGGCGGTGAACATTACACCTGAAATATCACCAAGAACCATTTCTTGGATTATTACAGCCATTTGTATTTGATCGATTTTTATCCCCTTAGCTTGAAGATATAGAAGTGCCCTAGGAGAGTAAAGCGAGAGCCAAGTCTTTTTCACTGCTTCAATAATACTGGGTAAGTCATGTACACAGAGAAAGGAATCAGCTTGGCCTGCGAAGGAGAAGTGTTCGCTATCTTCTACAGTTGCTGAAGACCGAACTGCAAACCCAACTGAGGATAGCTCGTGATGGGTGCGAAGAGAGTTAAATCCGCTAATGATTTCCTTTTCAACTGGTTTGGGAATATCGTACTCGCCTGCAATTTTTCTGAAGGTTTCTGCTGAATGTAAAAGCTCTTCGAAGTCATTTTGCACGAGTTGCAGCTTCTTATAAGATTCAAGATGTTTACATTCTGAGATAAATGCGATAAATCCCTTTATTGGGATTACAAACCCGCGCGGTATTGGAATTCCATTTTGGTGAAGTCGGGCAAGGTTAGTAGCTTTTCCACCATAAAGAGAAGGTTGATTGCTAGGAAGCCGATTTAAGAAGGAGATCTGGTAGCCAGATTGCTGATCAAGGTTCTTTGGATGATATTCCACCAAGATACCCTCCTTAAGCAGCTAATATACCTCAGGATTCGGTTTCCGTGATTAGTAATAATCCAATCGTTCCGTTACTGGGTTCGATTCGA
>JABXGU010000379.1 GCA_016550415.1 archaeon
ATCTGTGCTACATCAATTGGTACAATTCCACCCACTTTATCTTGCCAAAAGATAATTGGTCGTCCATTGACGAAGTTTTCACTAACATTCCATTGACGACAATCAGATACTACTCTATCAATTTGAAAGCCATATCCTTCCATTTGATTGTTGATCAGCGTATTGTTTGCCGATTCGAAGAGATTAACTCCCGATTCATAACCAAAAAATCTATTATTTTTTATAATGTTAGAATCGGAATAATCTAAATATAAACCATCAAAAAATGTGTTATTTGCAACAAATAAATAATCTGAGAACAAAGACCAAATCCCGCTATATTCATTATTAAAAGTACTGTTATTAATTTGGTTATGAAGTATTGCATCCTCAATAAATATTCCATATTGATTTGCATTAAATGTACAGTTCTTCAATTCATTATTAGTCGAGTCTTCAAGAAAAACTCCATAATTTCCATTACTCGAGCAATTACAATTTGCTATTTCACTGGAATTTGATGAGAGCATATAGATTCCAGAATGGCTATTACCCAGACATTTACTATTTCTAATGATATTAGAGTTAGATGAAAACGAATAGATACCGTAGTATCCATTACTATTTGTTGAACAATTGTAAACTTCAACTAAACTACAATTTTGAAGTTCTATTCCATATCTCATTCCCAAACACAGATTTCTCGTCAAAAAAGCATTACTTACATTTTCAAGGCAAACACCAGCAAAAGATGAAGGACCCTGCAATAAACATTCTTCAATCTCAAAATAAACTCTTGTGTTTAGAATTTCAATAGCATGTTCACTTGATGAAAGAATATCATATTGTTGAATTTTGAAAGGACTTTCTTCAGAACCATCACCTATCCAACCTTCAGTAAGTGCTTGATTAGCAAAATCTGTATCATTATTTATGACTATGGGACTATGTGGTATACCTGGCGGTCGAAGACAACAAATGTTGAAAAAGGATTTTAGTCCTTGTCTATTTATGTTTTGAGTATCACAGTATCCTGAATTGTTTGGTTCTTGATTTAATAAAAAATCATTAGAACGATTGCTAAGTTGATTGGAAAAGAAATTCCTTGTTATTTGGATGATATCTCGATATGATAACTCAGAAGTAACTTCCTCTTCTATATTTGGTGTTATTATTAGAGTTGGCTGCGTATAAATAGAAATTATAACCAAAAAAAATAGAATTAAAGCTTGCATTCTTTCCATCTTAGGAAAGCTCATATTTCCTAGCCCTCCATTATTTTCTATGTAGAATAACACATTTGAATTTCTATTAATTCCCACACATGCATTACAGTGTTTTTAGTAACTTATAAATTCTTATCAGTTTTGTAAGTGATTAATACTTAGCGAAAAGCCAAACTAATAAAAAAATAAGTTAACCCTATTCCTTGAAATTCTGAATAACCTGAACAACCTCACCAAGATGATTCAAAACCTCAACTCTCAAAGACATCGCACCATTAACACTATGAACAGCACAAGACAAGCAGGGATCGTATGCCCTTACGACCATCTCGATGTCGGACAAAATTATTGGGTTTACTTTTCCGTTTTTGATGAGGCGGCGTGCCATGTTTAGGACGCCTTGGTCCATGCCGCCGTTGTTTCCTACTGTGGATACTATTAGGTTGATGTTGGTGAGTATGCCTTCGTTGTTGGCGGTGTAGTGGTGGATGAGTGTGCCTCTGGGTGCTTCTATTACGCCGACTGCTTCTCCTCCGCGTATTTCGATTTCTTTCATGATGTTGTCGCTGGTGATTTCGCTGTCGTTGAGGAGTTGTGCGGCGCGTTCTATGGCGTAGATGACTTCGGTTAGGCGTGCCCAGTGGTATAGGAATGTGTGGTTGGGTGTTTTACCGAATTGGGCGCGGATGGTTTCGAGTTCTTCTCGGGCTATGGGGGTTGATATTGTGTCGCAGACATTTATGCGGCCTAGGGGTCCGACGCGGTACATGCCTTTTGGCCATCCTCGGGGGCGGTAGAATGGGAATTTGAGGTAGGAGTAATCTGTGATGTGTTCTCCGATGTATTTGAGGTAGTCTTTGACGGGGAATTCTGCGAGTTTTTTGCCGGTGTGGTCGACTAGGCGGAGGGGTCCATCGTAGAGTTCGAGGTTGCCATTTTTGACGAGTCCGAGATATCCTGTTTGGAGTTCGTCTAGTAATTCGACTTTTCCAAGAAGTGGTCGTACGGCGGGGAGTAGTGTTGTGGCTAGGGTTTGTGCTTCATCTACTTGTTTGATGAGGTCGTCGCGTTCTTCTTCGGTTAGGGGTTTGGATATGCCGCCAGGTTGGGCAGTGACTGGGTGGATTGCTCGTCCGCCAGTTGTTTCTATTAGGTTCTGTCCGATTTGGCGGAGTCTTATGACCTGACCTACAAGTTTGGGATCTTTCTTGAGTAGTGTGACGACATGTCTTGTGTTAGCGTCAGTGCCTGGGAGTAATATATCGGGTGCAGCTAGATAGAAGAAGTGGAGGACGTGGCTGTGAACGATTTGACCCATGTGCATGAGTTCGCGAAGAAGCTTAGCGGTTCGTGGTGGATCGACTCGATATAAAGCGTCTGCCGCTTTTGCTGAAGCAAGGTGGTGGCTGACCGGACAGATTCCGCACATGCGGGTGGCAATGCGTTGGACTTCTTCAACAGGGCGTCCTTGCATAAATTGCTCGAAACCACGAACATCCATTACATGGAAGTGGGCATCAACAACATTGCCTTTTTCATCGAGTTTGATGGTGATTGCTCCGTGTCCTTCGACACGAGTGACTGGTGCAACTTTTATGGTTTTGGCTTTTCCTGTCATGCTTTCACAGCCTTTCTCTGTTTTGTTTTTGCGCCTCCGGTATGGAGGGCTTTTTTGAATGTGGAACTGGCAAGGCTGAATCGAAGATATGTGCCAACAATATCGGGGATTTCTTTTACAATCTGGTCGGGGCTTGGTGCATTTTTAACATCTTGAATTACAATGGATCCGATGGCTCCAATCATTTTTGCAGCTTGGTCAGTGACTTTTTCTGTGGGTCCAAAGCAGCCTCTGCAGGGTGCTAGGGCAGTGGGGCATCGTGCCTCGCAACCTCCTTGTGTGACAGGACCCATACATTGGAAGCCCTGTTCCAGAAGGCATCTTGTAGGGTCGATTTTATGTGTGGCCCAGCGGAAGAAGTTGGTCACACTCTTTTCATCTTTTTCAAGGGGACATTGGTCACAGACAGTTATAGGTTCCAGGCGAAACTCCTTTCCTTCCAGTAGGCATGTAACTAATTCCCCGATAAGCTTTGGAGGAGGAGGACAGCCAGGTAGAATATAATCGACTTTGACAAAATCGCTTATGGGATGTACTTCGGGAAGCAGAGGAGGAACGACTTTGTGTGGAATTACGCCTTTTGGATTCACATTGCTCTTGGCATCGATGTAGACTTCTTTGAGGAGTTCTTCTCTTGTGCTAAGATTGGCAAGTCCAGGTATGCCACCGAAAGCGGCACAGGCGCCAAAAGCTACGAGGATGGAGCATCGCTCTCTCATCTTGTGGAGGAGTTCCACGTGTTCTTCATTACGTACAGCCCCAGAGACAAAGCCAACAGTGACTCCTTCTGGCGGTTCACGGTGGTCCATTAGAACCTGAATATATTTTAGGTCGATTGCTTCAAGCACGCCTGGCAGAGCCTGGTGAAGGTCGAGAATGGCGATTTCGCATCCAGAGCAGATGCTCAGGGTTTCTACTGCGAGAGTTGGCTTTGGCATTTTACTCTGGTCCTCCGTTCACGAGCGGATTCGGTCCTAAAGTCTTTATCTGATTTACAAACTCCTTCATTGTCGCAGCGAATTTTGTTCCCTCTGCAGCAGAAATCCATTCTAAACGTAACCTGTCAGGATTGATTTTAAGCTCCTTAAGATACTCCTTTAGAAGAGCTATCCTCCGAGCTGTTTGATAATTCCCTGAAAGGTAATGGCAGTCACCATAATGGCATCCTGCAATGAGAACTCCATCAGCTTTGAGTTTTAGAGCACGTAAGATAAAGGCTGGATCAACCCGACCACTACAGTTCACCCGGATAATTCTGGCATTAGGTGGATATTGCAGTCTGGAAGTTCCTGCCATATCGGCTCCTGCATAGGAACACCATCTGCAAGCAAAACAGACAATTTTTGGTTCAAAGTCATCAACCATAGCTAGCTAGCCTCCTGGAAAAGTGCATCAAGTTGTGCCAATATCTGACTGATTTTGAAGTGTTGAGGAGCAATTGCATTGTTTGGACAGGCAGCTGCACAAGTACCACATCCCTTGCATTGAGCCTCTGTTACAGTAGCCTTGTTATCAACTACTTTGACAGCCCCGTAGGGACAGGAAGCTTCACAGATTCCACAACCTGCACAAAGGTCTTCATCTACGACAGCAGCATATGGTTGAATGGCAACTTTACCAGCAGCCACCATAGCTAGTGCGCTAGCTGCAGCTCCTTTGGCTTGTGCAACAGCATCAGGAATGTCTTTGGGTCCTTGGGCAACGCCTGCAATGAATATGCCATCAGTATTGGTGTCAACAGGGCGGAGCTTAGGATGTGCTTCCAAAAGAAATCCATCAGCGCTTCTCTGGATACCAAGAGTACGCGCCACATCTTCTAAATCAGCAGATGGTTCCAATCCACAGGAAAGCACAATCATATCTGCTTCGGATTCGATTGGTTGTGCGAGTAGAGTGTCTTCTGCCCGAATGACTAATCGATCAGATTCGAATGAGTGACGGATTTCAGCGACCCGCCCCCTGATAAAATTGACGCCATACTCTCTGGAAGTTAATTCATAAAATTCCTCATATCCCTTCCCAAAGGCGCGCATATCAATGTAGAAAATGCTAACCTCAATATCTGGGTATTTTTCCCGGATTTGCCTTGCCTGCTTCAGAGCAGCCATACAGCAAACGCGAGAACAATAGGGATTATATCTTTCATTTCGTGAACCAACACACTGAACATAGGCAATATGCTTTGGCTTCTTCAAGGTTGAAGGACGAACAATCTTGCCTTCAGTGGGTCCACCAGCACTAAGCATTCGCTCCATTTCCAAGTTTGTCATGACATCAGGAAACTTACCATATCCGTATTCCATAATCCGCATCGCATCAAATAGAGCATAACCTGTGGCAACCACAATGGCGCCAACCTCCAACTCGAGGAACTCCGCCTTCATCTCATAATCGATTGCCTCAGCTTCACAACTATCTTTGCACTTTCCACATGCAATCGGTGTCATCCCCAAACAATGCTCTGTATCAATAACATAGGCATTAGGAACAGCCTGAGCAAATGGGATGTAAATTGCCTTTCGCCAAGACAACCCCGCATTAAACTCATCTGGAACACTAACAGGACAAGTCTCAACACAATCATCACAACCCGTACACTTGTCCTCAATAACATACCGAGGCTTCCGCTCCACCTTCACTACAAAATTCCCCACATGACCAGAAACCTCCCGCACCTCACTATATGTAAACAATTCAATATTCGGATGCTGACCCACCAAACTCATCTTCGGCGTCAAAATACAACTACTGCAATCAAGTGTAGGAAAAACTTTGTCGAGTTGTGCCATGTGTCCTCCGATGCTGGGTTGTTTTTCTACTAGGTAGACTTTGTATCCTGCGTCGGCTATGTCGAGTGATGCTTGTATTCCTGCTATTCCGGCTCCTACTACGAGTACACTGGGTTTTACTTTTTCGTGTTTGACTTCGAGGGGTTCTAGTTTTGCGGCTCTGGCGACTGCCATTCTGATGAGGTCTTTGGCTTTTTCTAGGGCTGCTTTTTCTTGGTGTGTGTGGACCCATGAGCAGTGTTCGCGGATGTTTGACATTTCGAAGAAGAATGGGTTTACGCCCATGTTTTGGAGGACGCGGCGGAAGGTGGGTTCGTGGAGGGTGGGGCTGCAGGCGCCAACAACTACCCGGGTTAGGCCTTTTTCTTTTATGCGTGTTTTGATTAGGTCTTGTCCGGGGTCTGAGCACATGTAGCGATAGTCTTCAGCGATTACTACGTTGGGGAGGGTTTTGGCGTATTCTACGAGTGCAGGGATGTCTATGACTCCTGCTATGTTTGTGCCGCAGTGGCACAGGAATACGCCTATTTTTGTTTCTGTTTTTTCTGGTGTGGACATCTGGTTTTTCACTCCATTATTTTTGTTTTAATAGTGCTTCTTTTCCGAGTTTGAGTCCTTCTTGGAAGGCTTGTAGGTTGAGTTCTTTGTAGCGGGGGAATGCTTGTGCGATGGCTTGTTGCATAGCTTTTGGAGTTATTGTTTTTGTGATGGCTGTAAAGGCTCCGAGCATGACCACGTTTGTGACAAGCGGATTTTTGAGGACTTGATGTGCGGTAGTGGCGGCAGGTATGCGGTAGAGTTGTATTCCTGGTTTAATTTTTCCCGGTTGAACTAGGTCTTTATCGATGATGACAATTGCTCCTTCTTTGAGGTCTTTGCTATGCATTAGGAATGCCTCTGTGGATAAAGCGACTAGGATGTCAGGGGTCTGTACGAGAGGATAGTCGATGGGTTGTTCTGAGATAATGACTTCAGCTTTGCAGGCACTGCCGCGTGATTCGGGACCATAGGAGGCGGTTTGGACAGCTTCTTTTCCATCGTGGAGTGAAGCTGCTTCACCAATGATTTTGGCTGATTTGATGATGCCTTGTCCTCCAAGTCCTCCGAGACGGATTTCAATGTGCGACATTGTGTTGTTCACCTTTCGGATAATTCTCGAGCCTGTTGAGCCAGGAGGTCTGTAAATTCTGGTTTTTCTGTGTCTACAAACTCTCCACAGACTATTCGAGTATGATAGTCTACTTCTGCTTTCATAGGATCCGTGAAGTTTCGGATTACAGATATCTCCCGATAGCGACGCATAACTTCGAGTCCATTGCCATATCGATTATATCGGTCGTATAGTGTTGGGCAGGGAGAGATTACCTCGATAAATGTGAAGCCCTTCTTTTGCAGTGCTTTTTCAATGGATTTTGTGAGCCTTCGTGCATGAAGGGCAGTCCAACGGGCAACATAGATGGCACCAGAAGCAGCTGCAACGCTAACAAGGTTGAATGGGTGCTCGATGTTGCCATAAGGTGATGTTACAGTGATGGCATCAACGGGTGTTGTAGGACCTTGCTGTCCCCCCGTCATTCCATAGTTAAAGTTGTTAACACATAGAACTAGCATGTCGACGTTTCGACGTGCTGCATGGATAAAGTGATTGCCACCAATGGCAAATAGGTCACCATCACCGCTGATAACTACTGGTTTTAACTCGGGGTTGGCTACTTTGACTCCAGTAGCGAAGGCAATTGGGCGACCATGAGTGGTATGAAATCCATCAGCTTCGAAGTAGCCGCTGGTTCGACCTGTACATCCGATTCCACTTATCACCGTGAGACGATTCATATCAAATTTGAGTTCACGGAGGGCATTAGCAAAAGCATTAACAACGATGCCAATTCCGCATGCACTACAATAGATGTGTGGGAGGCGATCTCGTCGTACGTATTCAAGTAGTGGGTGTTTTTCTGAAGTGGACAAAGATGTGCTCACTGTCATTCAATGCACCTCCTAGTTAGAGTGATGAGTTGATTGGGGGTGTGAGGTGTTCCGCAGGGGTAGGGAATGAGGTGAACGGGAACTTCGTTTCGAATAACTCGTTCTACTTCACCCACTAATTGACCATAGTTTAATTCAGCGACTATTACATGTTGGGCATTTGATGCTGCCTCTTTGAGTTGTTTACGTGGGAATGGCCATATACTGATG
>JABXGU010000380.1 GCA_016550415.1 archaeon
AAGACTGAGAGGATAACTGTACTCGATATGAGTCGTTTCTAGTGGACTATATCTTGATCTTCATATTGAGTTGGATTATTGTCAAACGTTGATTTGCAATGAGAAGAACAGAAGAAATACCGTTTTCCTTTGTAGTCGCTAAATAGTTCTGCTGCTGATGTTTCAACTTTCATTTTACAGATCGGGTCAATAGCAATTGCTGGAATAGGCTCTTCACCAACATCACTTACAGATTCTATGTCCAAGTGCTGCTTAGGATGGAATCGTCCAAGCAGAAGTGCATTCGTTACAACACTAACACTGGAGAAAGCCATGGCGAGAGCTGCAAATTCGGGTCTGAGGATGAGACCAGTGAATGGGAATAGTAGACCAGCAGCTATTGGTAGCAATGTGAGATTATAGATGAGTGCCCAGAAAAAGTTCTGCTTAATCTTAGACATAGTCTTCTTACCAAGTTCTATCGCTGAGACAACATCTCTAAGATCATCCTTTACAAGTATGATGTCTCCGGTTTCAACAGAAACATCGGTACCAGAACCAAGAGCGATTCCAACATTAGCCTGAGCCAAAGCTGGTGCATCATTTATGCCATCTCCTGTCATAGCAACTATATGACCCTCGGATTGGAGCCTTTGAATCTCATTTGCCTTGTCACCAGGAAGCACTTCAGCAAGAACCCTATTGATTCCAACACGATGGGCTATTGCTTGTGCAGTCCTTGCTTTATCCCCAGTAAGCATTAGCACCTCGATTCCCAAATCCTGTAAGCGTAACACAGCATGAGCAGAATGGTCTTTAAGTGTGTCAGCCACTGCCAAGAGAGCAATAAGACTTCCATCCTTCGCTACAAAAACTGTTGTTTTGCCGCCTTCTTGTAATTCGGAGAGCTGTGAAGCAAGGGGACTAATTTCAACTCCATTTTCCATCATAAGAATATCATTGCCCACTAATATTGGAGAACCATCAATGAGTCCTCGGACCCCCTTGCCTGGGATAGATGAAAAATCTTCAACTGATGGTAATTTGATTTCTTTTGCTTGAACATATTGCACAATCGCTTCAGCTAGCGGATGTTCACTATTCTTCTCAACAGCACCTACAATTGTCAAAATTTCTTCAATCTTGGTGTTACTTTTTGGAATGATATCTGTCACTGTGGGTTTTCCAATGGTGAGTGTACCAGTTTTGTCAAAGATTATTGTGTCAACCTGTGGAATCGTTTCAAGCCCCTCACCTGTCTTAATGAGTATACCATGTTGGGCACCCCTTCCGATACCCACCATTAGTGCTGTCGGTGTAGCAAGTCCCAGTGCACAGGGACATGCAGCTACAAGTACTGCAATTCCGAAGCTCAAAGCCCTCACCCAAGGCTGAGCTAGAATAATCCATACTAAGAAGGTTACTAATGAAATAGCCAAAACTATTGGCACAAACACACCAGCAATTGCATCTGCCTTTCGCTGAATGGGGGGCTTCTGAGTCTGTGCCTCTTGAACCATCTGCACAATCTGGGCAAGAACCGTGTCTTGACCCACTTTAGTAGCGCGTATTCCGAGAATACCATTCTGATTCAAAGTAGCGCCAATAACAGAATCTCCGGCTGTTCGGCTAACTGGTATTGACTCACCAGTTACCATTGATTCATCGACAGCGGATTTTCCATGGATTACCTCTCCATCAACTGGAATCTTTTCACCTGGTTTTACTAGTAGGATATCTCCAACTTCAACATCTTCAACAGGAATTGTGACCTCGTCTCCATCACGAATTACAACAGCAACTTTTGCTTGTAAATCCATAAGCTTACGAATCGCTTGTGATGTACGACCCTTAGCAATAGCTTCAAGAGTACGACCTAATAAGATGAAGGAAATCAGCATAGCAGCTGTGTCATAGAAGGGCATCAACCCAATTAAGAGAAATGTTGCAGCCACCGAATAAAAGTAAGCTGCACTTGTACCCACTGTTATCAGGGTATCCATGTTTGTCTTGAGATGCCTTGCAGCTTTGAAACTGGATTTATAAAAAGGATATCCAGCTATGAACTGAATAGGTGTAGTAAAAAAGAAGCCTAATAGGGCTGGAGAAAAAACCGTTGGCAGGAAAGGAGTAATTACCTGAGGTAGAAACGTTAGAAGAACTACAGGAATTGTCAGAATGACAGAGAATGCCAAAAGGCGAGAATAATAATGAACCTCTCGTTCCCGCGTCAATGCCTCCCTATCAAAAACTGAAGGAGCACCTTCCAATGCATCAAACCCAACGCCTTGCAAAGTCCGCTTAATGATTTTGTATGTGATGAGATCTTCATCATATTCAATGAGCAAACGACCAGAATTAGAAGAAACTGTTGCTGTTATGACTCCTTCAATCTGATTCATTGTTCTTTCTATTGAATTCTTTTCTTCAGTTGTGGGTTTAGGGGAAAGTGTAAGTGTCATATTTGCCCGTTTTGATGTATATCCAGTTGACTCAACTACCTTCTCTAAAATTTCACGATCAACAGTATCTGGCTTATACTCAACAACAGCCTTTTCGCTTAACAGATTAACAGTCGCCCGTACTACCCCTTCTTGCTTTAGAAGAGCCTTCTCAATTGTAGAGACACATGATGCGCAATGCATACCTTCAATACGCATGGATAGCCGTTTCTCTTCTTTTTGTTTTGTTTTACTCATCTAGCGCCACCTCTATCTCCTGGTCACTTGTCTGCCTTCACCTGAACTAGCCTTCAGCTAGTTGCTGTTTGTATGATGCAGCACAGTGGCTACAACAGAATGCTACCTTTTCCCCATGAATTTCCTCATAGTGGGCTCCTTCGTAAACCTTGCAGCCACAGCTAGCACATACCTGTAGGTTTGACTCAAAGGCTGCTGCAGTAATGGAGGCGAAACGCCGAAAGAGTTGTTCTGCAGAACGCTTACCCTTTGCTGTCAATCGGTATTCTCTGCGAGGACGTTTTCCCACAGGTTTATCCCTAGAAGATACAACTCCCTTCTCTTCCAACATCTGAAGAAAAGGATAAAGTGTCCCAGCACTGAGAGGTCGATTCGTTCTCCGGCGATATTTAGTCATTATGCCATAGCCATGACTGGGAGCCTCATAGAGGATTAAAAGGATGTAGAATTTGGAAAAATCATCCAATAAGCCTTCAAGGGTTTTTTCACTCATTTATTCCACCTTAGGATTATGTCATTAAGGATATATCTACGTAGATATATTAGTAATCAATCCGATATATTAATATTACGGTGTCGATATATCCGAACAGAAACATACACGAAAGAGTATGGAGGCACATTTATGGCAAAGGATCCAATCTGCAAGATGGAAGTTGATGAAAAAACAGCGAAATTTATGTCGGAATATAAGGGGAAAACCTATTATTTCTGCGCACCAGGCTGCAAAGCTGCATTCGACGAAAATCCTGAGAAATATGTCTCATGAACATCATGTTCAGTAATTAGGCTCATCAGATACTCATTTTAGATTTAATCTGTTCCTGCAACTTGTTTTAAGCTAGCGGGAGTGTTATGCGAAAAGCTGCACCTCGATCGCGGCGCCGCCTTAGTAATTTAATTGAGCCACCATAAGCTTCCAAGATGCGTTGTCCTAGATATAGTCCAAGCCCGCCTCCAGTCGTTGAGACCCCTCGCTGGAAGAGTCTAGGTCGAATTTCTGTGGGGATACCAGGACCATTATCTACTACATCGATTTGCACATTGTGGCCTTTAGGCTTCACGATTACTTGAACGGTGGGTTTTTGCCCTGCGTGTTGGGCAGCATTTCGAAAGAGGTTATTAAAGACCATTGGGAGTAATCGTCCACCAGCCACTTGTAGGTGACGTATCTCTGGTTTAGCTTCAATCAAGACTTTCAGTTGCTTATGCGCTTTCTCTGCCTGGGACCCTAATCGTTCTAAGAGGACTACAATCTCTTTTTCAACATCCCTCTCTGGACGAGCAAATATAGTAAGCAGACGTACCATTCGATCTGCCGCAGCTCTTGTGGCCTCGTTGAATTCATGGAGTTCAGAATCAGAAGACAACAGCATCTCTGCGACTTCGGTATTAGAGAAAATCAGTTGGAGGTCATTTCCTAGATCATGTCGGAGAATTGAAGCATAGAGTTCTAAGTCGTGATGTGAGTTCCTGAGTTCGATTTCAGCCTTCTTTCGTTCTGTGATGTCAACGAATGTAGCTTGAACAGCTAGTTCGTCTTCATATTCAATACGTTGAGCTCTGATTTCTACCCAGTGTACCGTTCTATCTTTGTGAATTACACGGAATTCATAAGTCTCTGGAACAATCTTTCCTGCTATTCGATCTTTGAATCTCCTAAAGAAGAAATCGCGATCCTCTGGATGGACAAGGCCAACTATTCCTTCAGGTGAAAGTGAAGTTAGTTCATCAGGTATATAGCCTATGATACTTTCCATTCCTTGGTTAGCAAATACTATACGCATTGGAGGTATCTTGGCGATTAGAATTCCTTGAAGAGAATAATCAACTAGATACCGAAATTTCTCCTCTGACTTACGGAGGGCTTTCTCCATCTGGATACGCTCAGTAATGTCTCGAATTACTACGCCGATACCTATAATCTCTTCTTCTTTTTGCATGCGACCTGCGCGTAATTCACTTATTCGTCGAGATCCATCCTTGGCTATTAACTCGTATAATGGGTGAGGAATATTTTCACCTTTCAATACTTGTCTAAAGTTTGAAAGGACTGTTTCTAGGGTTTCAGGAGCAAAAACGCCCGAATCTTGTAAGCTTTTTCCGATTAATTCACTTGGCTTATACCCGAAGTCAGTCTTTACAGCGGGAGAAACACTGAGAAATCGACCCTGCGGATCTAGTACGCAAATGACATCAGATGCTTGTTCGAAGAAGAGGCGGTATCGCTCTTCACTACTTCGAAGTGCTGCCTCTGCTTGCTTGCTCTCTGTTATATCTGACAAGACCGCGATTGTGCCTTGAATGCTTCTATCTTTTCCTCGCATTGGAACAGCGTTAACTCTAACTACCCGACGACTGCCATCTTTTGTGATCATTTCAAGTTCATATTTGGACGATTTTTCAGTTTTCCTCTTTTCTGTTTCTGCCCGTACCTTAATAATTTCTTCTTCGCCAATGATGTCAAAGACAGCCATGCCCAATAATTCCTGTCTGTCATAACCAAGCATATCTGCAAATGTACTGTTCACAAAAATAAACTTCTCATCAAGATCTGTTATTCCAACCCCCTCGGGCAATAAAGTGATTAATTCACGATATTGTTCTTCACTTCTTCGAAGAGCCTCCTCCGCTTCCTTACGATTAGTAATGTCAATTATAGCTGCTTGTATGCCGGGCTGCCCCTGGTACTCGATAAGGCGGGAGAATATCTCAAGCCAACGAATCGACCCATCCTTCTGAATGATACGGAATTCATATTGCGGGGGTATTGGCTTCCCTTCCAATTGTTTTCTGAAGCGGCCCCAGACCAAGTCTTGATCCTCTGGGTGTATCGAATTTTGGACTTTTTCAGGTGGAAAAGATAGCAACTCCTCAACCGTGTACCCCATGATCTCAGCTATGACTGGGTTAGCAAAAACGATCTTGAAGTTCTGCAGGATTGCGATTCCTTGCAATGACCCCTCAACTAATGTCCGATATTTACTCTCTGACTCCCGTAACCCTATCTCTGCTTGTTTCTGATTAGTGATATCTTCCATACTACCCTCATAGTAGAGTACCTTGTCGTCAGTATCCAGAAATGCCCGAGCGTTATCCCTTACCCAGATGGTAGTTCCATCATATCGGTGGAATTTTGCCTCGAAACCTCGTACAACTCCTTCCCGCTCCATGAGGGATTGCCACAGCTTACGATCCACTGTATCTGAATAGAGATCAGCAGCATTGGTCGCAAGTAGGGATTCCCGATCTGGGAAGCCTAACATTTGCACAATTCCAGGGTTGGCATCAATGATTTGACCATCTGGCGTGCTGCGGTAGAGACCTAAGGGCACACTGTCAAAAAGGCTACGATATCGGGCTTCTGATTCTTGGAGTGCTGTTTCAACGCGTTTGCGTTCTGTGACGTCCTTATCCACACCTCGATATCCAAGCAAGTTTCTCTCTGCATCAAGAATGGGAACCCCATTAGTTAAGAGACATATTAGGTGTCCATCTTTGTGAAGATTCCAGTTCTCTAAATCTATGATTCGGTCCTGCTGCGCTGTGATTTTGGTAAAGATTTTCCTAATCTTTTCCGCTTCTTCAGGAGGCATAAGATCGAAACATGTTTTCCCAAGAAGTTCCTCAGCTGTGTAGCCTAAAACCTCCTCAATATTACCACTGGCATAAGTGTAGACACCGTTGGCATCGACTTCCCAGATCCAATCAGAGGTGCTTTCAGCCATGTCGCGGAAGCGTTCCTCACTTTTTTGCAGTGCTATCTCAGCATTCTTACGTTTTGTGATGTCTCTTATCAGAAATTGGTAGCCTTGGGATTTATCTTCCTTCATCAGAATCTTGCTTGTAACATGAAAATATACAGTGGAGCCATCTTTATGCATACCCTTCCATTCCATGCCAGTAGGAGGAACCTTCAAGGTCTTAAGACCAGTACGGAATGCCTTTAGACCGCGCTGCCTGTCATCAGGGTGGAATAATATTCCGATATGTAATCCAATCATTTCATCTATTGTGTATCCAAAAATTTTTGCAGCTTTATCAGTGCACATAGTTATGATGGCTTTTCTATCGGTGACATAGATACCATCAGAGAGATTCTCATAAAGCAAACGGTACTGCATTTCACTTTCCCGTAATGCTTCTTTGGCTAGTTGTTGTTCGGTTATATCAACGCCAATAGCGATTATCTCTTGAATAGTTCCTTCTTTGTCAGTAATTGCAGTATTGTCCCACTCGATCAAGCGGCGCTTACCACTTTTTGTTACCCATTCATTGACATAGTGAGAGGGCAACGAACCAGTTATTAATTTCTTAAAGACCTGCCGAACAGATGTTCGCTGCCCTTTAGGAATAAGTAAGCTGAAAATGAATTTTCCCATCACTTCTTGACGTGAATACCCGGTAACCTTTTCACATCTTCTATTGAAGAGGGTGATACGCCCCTTCTTATCCAAACCAATAATAAGCACACCTGCAGTTTCAATAATTTTTTCAAGGCGCTGTTCCTGTCTATCTATCACAACAGAATTATTTCTTGGAGTACCTTGCATACGACCCGAATCGGGCATATTAATCCCCTCAAGGTTTTGATTATGAAGACAGCCGCAAGACAGGACAAAGAGAATATGTCCTATACATAGCTACTAGAATCTCTTCTACAATGTAGAATAAGTGTTTTCATATATACCCCTCCTGCCAGATATTATTTTGAAGAATCTCAATAAGAGTGGAATATGATAGCTTCCCTGCTCTAATCAATCAATGCTTTCAGGTGGAATTTATGTTGACCAAGTTTGCCGCCAAAATTCGCAGCGGTGATCTTCACAAGTCCAGGTATCTTTGTGGCAGCTTGTAGTGCAGCACGCATGCCTGCATCAATTGCTTGTCGATTAAGTCCATTGAGAACGATTTCGAGAACGCTTGTCACACCTAGAGGTACCTGAGAATCAGGGACCTGTTCGCGAAGAGTTGGGCAGAGAAATGTATTGGTGGAGGCTTTGAGAAAGTCGTATTTTGACCCTACTTTGCTGCCACTCCGACAGATGCCACCAGGGAATGGAGCAACACACCCATCCACATCGTAGATGGCAGCTACTGCTGCTTCCGCAGCTTTAAGGGTTCCTTTTGGTGTCTTACCCATTAGGATAAGATTTCCGCCGCCAACGCCCTTAGCAATTCCAAACCGTTGTTCTATAATGAATTCGCCTTCAATGACAGGGATACGCCAAAGAAGGAGTTTTTCGCCTACGCGCTTTCGGTTTTCAAAGCCATCACCGAAATATCGAAGTTGATCACCAACATCAACCCATTCTGTGGCGTCATCTAACGCGTTGTAGACAGCAGTTGTGGGGCATGTGAGAATACATTGACCTGTTCTTTTTCGGAGTTGTTTAGCGAGCTCCTTCGATTTCATTGCTGCAAAAAGTAAGGTGATGCCTGGTCGTTTATCAGGTGTTTCAGTTTTAGGGATGATTCGATCTATTCCTGCTTCAATTTTGCATTCGATTACAGATGTTGCGAATCCTGCTGTTGAAAGGGCGGCAGTCTTCACCCAGTTTGGAGTTGCAGCTGTTAAGAGGATGCGCGCAACCATCATATCAAAGGCTTCTGCATATGTATCTTCGATTTCTACTCCGTTCAATTCCATATTGGGAACCCCAAGTGAATTGGAAATAATTAATAATAGTATTTCCGTACAACCTAAAGCTGTTTATGCTAGTTCAGGAAAATGGCATGCCCATTAGGGTAAAAAGATGTTCCTACATCTATAGTAGCCATGTCTAATAGGAGATTGAGGCTATGACTGCTGCAAAAATCGTGTTACAACCCCTCCTTGACCCAACAGAAAGAATACCGATACATGCTGGTACTGTGTCACCTGATGTCATTGCAGGAAAGACTTTAGAAAAGATTAGGAAAATCCGAGTTTGGCAGGGAAACAAACGAGTCACTCTGGATAAGGTATTCAATGTATCAGGAAATGCGGGTAAGACATCTGAGAAGACAATAATTGAAGTTAAAGGAGACATACCGCAGATTCGCCATCTGGGAGAGGATATGTCGGCAGGAACTATTATTGTACGAGGTGATGCAGGGATGCATTTGGGGACTCGCATGAAGGGGGGAGTCATTGAGGTTCATGGTAATGTGGATCATTGGTTGGGTGCTGAGATGTCTGGGGGATCTATTCACATTGAAGGCAATGTTGGTGATAAGGCAGCTTCTGCGTATTTGGGAAGTAAATATGGTATGAATGGAGGGAGTCTTTACATCAAGGGAAATGTGGGTCATGAACTTGGTATGGGAATGCGCCGAGGGACAATTGTAGTCGAAGGAGACACAAGCACATATACAGGAACACAGATGATAGCAGGCACAATTGTTGTTCGTGGCAGGTTGGGAGAACGAGCAGGTGCGTCAATGCGTTATAGAGGTACAATTCTAGCCCTTGGGGAGGCAGACAAATTATTGCCAACCCATCTCTTTAATGGCGAATACGAATCAATGCTTTTTCTCCATCTACTAATGGATGCCATTGAACAAGAGATACCCAGTGTCACCTTCACTCAACAGGAACGCAATGGCCCATATCTCCGCTATACAGGTGATTTTGGTTCAGGAGGTCACGGCGAATTACTCCTTCTTAAACCAAGAAATAGACACCACCTTAAGGATGAGAATAATGGCGAATGAAGCTAAACTTAGCCTTAACAAACTTGCAATGAAGGCGGTTAAACAGCTTATCGCTGAGAGCAAGACTTTACGTGTGCAAGTCCATTCAGCGAAGGGAAAACCAACCATTATTGATTGCGGAATAGAAGTGCTGGGAAGTCTGGAGGCTGGTCGTCTCGTGGCAGAAGCCTGTATGGGAGGTCTCGGTACTGTCACATTTACATCAATGACATTTGATGGACATTATTTTCCTGCTGCACAAGTCACAACTGATGCTCCTGCTTTATCCTGTCTTGGAGCACAAGCAGCAGGCTGGGATATTAAAGTTGGTAACTTTTTTGCCTTGGGCTCTGGACCAGCCCGTGCACGTGCTCTTGTTGAAAACAAGCTCTTTGATCAATTGAAATACGTTGATGCCCACACAGAAGTTGTACTTCTACTGGAAACACGTGAAGTTCCGGCACTTGATGTGTGTAAGCACATTGCAGATGTTTGTAAGATTAAGTTAGAGAATCTTTACCTCTTAGTGGCACCGACAGCATGCATTGTAGGTTCTGTACAAATTGCTGCACGAATTGTAGAGACTGGTATTCATAAGCTCAAGATACTGGGCTTCAACCCGAACAAGGTGCTAAGTGGAACAGGTGTTTGCCCTATTTGTCCTGTTGCGCGAAAAGATATGCGCGCTATGGGATTAACCAATGATGCTATTCTTCAAATGGGACAGACGTTTTTCTACATTCAATCAGCAGAGGATGATGATATTGCTGCATTGACAAGTAAGGTACCTTCATCCACTTCTTCAGCGTATGGTAAGCCATTCCGTCAAATCTTCAAAGAAGCAGGTGGTGATTTTTACAAGATTGATCCAGGGCTCTTTGCACCTGCCCAGATTACAATTTCTGACCTCCGCTCTGGATTAGTATACACTGCAGGCAAGCCCGACCCAGAACTCTTCCTTAAATCAATAAGTGCGACTCTTGCATAACTCGTACTTGGATGAAAGCTAACACATAAATTCGGCAGGCTAAATTAGGTCATACTCTCCAAGTGGTGTTAATAATCATGCCTAGCTTATCCTCCGCAGAAGTTGCAGAACTCTTCTACAAATACCTCGCTGAGGGCAATAAGGAAGAGTGGTTGAAAACCTTTACAGCTTATCACCAGCGCACTGCTGATAGTTATGGCTCATCCCCAGATCTTTATTGGCGCGCTTATCAGAAAATCAAGTGTACCTACCGTCGTCTACCTGAAAAGGAAGAGACAGCCGATGATAAAAGACACAGGCACTGGTTTCAGCGTTACAAAGCTGATGGCTCAAAAACAGGCATGCCATTGCCTATCACCATCGTCAGTGACAAAGATTCAGATGGTGAATGGCGCGTAGATGTTGCCACAATTTAGCAGTTAAACTAGTCCCTTTGTTTGCCAAATAGGTGCCCAAAACACTAAAAGCGCCAGCTACGAAAAGAAGAGAAAAGACTACAACTGGAGGCGAAAAAAGACGATGGTAAAACCAGGAATGTCCCCCCAAGAGATTGCCCAACTCTTTTACAAGCTAATAGAGAAGGGTGATCGAGATGCATGGCTGAAGACTTTCACTAAGTGGCATCAAGAACGAGCAGAGCGTTATGGATCTTCACCAGACCTCTACTGGCGTGCTGCTATGAGAACACAGGAGAAGTATGGCTACAAGTACGTTTATCTCCCAGAGAAAGATTCACAGGTTAGTGACACTCACTGGAAGATCTGGTTCCAGCGAGTGAATCGTGATGGGGAGAAAAGCGGTAGCCCACTCCCAATCCACATTCGCCAAGATGAAGAGGCTGGTGGCGAGTGGCGCGTAGATACTGCTACTGTTTAATCGTCCCTATTGAGCCTCGTGTATAATCCTCTGAACCTCTGGGGAGGAGGCGACCTTGGTTCCTTCTTCCCCTTTCTACCTTTTTTGATGAAGCCTAATGATTCTATTAGTAGGGAATATACCTTAATGGACATTAACAAGAAATCATCCCTAACACAAAAGGTGACATAATCATGGGAAAGTCTAATCTTTCAGGGAACCCATCTCACCATTGTTCCCCAGTTATAATGGTGGATGGAAATACACTTCCTGAAGTGTGGGAGACTGCATTATTTCGTCTTGTAGAGAAGGGAAGAATGATGCCCACTGAGTACGACCCCACTGAGAGAAGCCGGGACGCAGTTATGATTATGGTTGTGCATAGCCCATTAGCAGAACCACGAATTCATTGCGGCGCCAGTGTTGGCAGCCTTTCCTTTTATGATGAATATGTAGCAGAGGTGCTTAATGGAGTCAATGACGATGAAGTGTTCAAGGGACGACTAAGTTACACATACCATCAACGTATTTTTGACTACACAACTGAGGATGGTTTCGAACACCCTGAACTAAAGGGCACTGGTTTTGACCAGATTCGATATGTGATTGATAAGCTTGTGAAAGCCCCATACAGTCGTCGCGCTCAAGCCATAACCTGGAACCCACTCATAGATCCAAATCGTGAAGATCCACCTTGCCTCCAAAGACTATGGTTTCGTATCTATCAGAAGAAAGACGAACATTTCCTTGCTATGCATACTCACTGGCGGTCACGTGATGCCCTCCATGCCGCATTTCTGAATATGTATGCACTTACTTTGCTGCAAAAACGTGTAGCAGAATTGGTTAGCAAACAGCTTGAAATCAAAATTCAGGTGGGTCAATATGTCGATATCTCAGATAGTTTCCATGTGTATGAACGAGTCCAGGACAGTTTAAACAGATTTCTTAAAACTTCGCGCACACTACAACCCGAACAGAAGCACTGGACTACGTCACATCTCCGTGATCTTATCCAGCAAACAACTAACCTAAAGAACCAAAAAAGCCCATAGCCCATTTTTCTTGAAAGCAACATCATGTAAATGGAGGTTTGAAATTTGACTGATTCAAAACCTATGTGGAGTCTTATTCAGAGTGCAGAAGAGATTGACATTGGTCGTTATTTTGAGTATGATAATGACGCAATCGAGATGTTATCTCGATGGCTTTATTTCCTTAAAACGCCGTCTACAAAAGTGTTGGAAGTGGGAGCAGGAAATGGATTCTTCACCAGTATTCTACTCCGAATCAACCCAAAAATGGAATTGGCTTGTCTTGAACCAGACGCTAAGTTCAGTGCCATCCTCAAAAAACGGCTAGGTAGTAAAGCGAATGTTATCCAGCGTCCCATCGAGGACTCAGGTATTAGTTTCAATTCTTATGATGCGGCTATTACACATATTGTGATTCATAATGTTCCTAATCCACTTGAAGCATTGTCACATATGAAAAATGCTGTACGTAGTGGAGGGTTTGTTATCACTATAGAGCCTCTACCAATTGGGAGGCATTACCTTCCATCCAGAGAACTTGAACAAGCTTTTGCACTTCTGCATGAAGCAACATTGTTTCTTTGCAGGCAAAGACAGTTGTCACTTAAGATTGGGAATTCTGTTGATCCTTGGCGGTATAATTATCCTTTTCTTTTTGAGGAGGTCGGCTTGACCTTTCTTCAATGTCATGGGTGGACTTCGATTTTCACACTCTCTGATGAAAGATATGAGTTTGATGAACTGAAAAAATGGATTAAGATGAGACATGTTTTCGTAACACGTTCAAGGAAAGAGAC
>JABXGU010000381.1 GCA_016550415.1 archaeon
AATTTAAGGCAATAGTTTAGCGGTTTAGCGCCCTCTGAATATTGAAAAGTGATCTGTTTGTATGAGTATGAGATCATTAGTTGCATCATACATCCATTGTGCTGGTGGAGGCGGCGATGCAAATCCAAATGGATTGTATTCAACTTCCATAATCTCAGTTAAGGATGTACCTATGTAGTCCATAACAGTGTGAACGTCTTTTTGATTTAGGTGCCCATCTCCGTTTGTATCATATTTTGGATCATACTCACGACCATTGCTACTAATTGCAATTGCTACTTCGACCATATCATCATGAGTGATTTCTCCGTCCCCATCAACGTCGCTCCATAGTGCATCTCTTTCATCTGCAGTATAAATATGGTCGGGCGGATCGACTCCATCTAGAGGTATCGCAATAATGACATAGTTACCATCTTCAAAAGCCCAATTTCCGGCAGACACTTCCCAGAAAATAGCAGAGGTACCATCTCCAACCACAATAGGAAGTGCACCTCCTATTGCAGTTCCTCCCTCATACGTACCAGTGAAGAACAAGCTACCAACGCCAAAACTATTTCTGAGAAAAACTGTTACAGCGGACCCTGCTGGAACCGTTGCTACTCCCACAGGATCGAATGCCACTATTACATCGTGATCCTCGTGGAAGGTAATGGTGTACATGATAGCTAATCCTGTCTCAATAAGGTCTGCAAATTCATTGTTGTCAAGAACTGAAGACAAGTGATATTCGTCGTCATTATATGCATAGAAATTTATGGTGACTTCTTCACCTTCCTGATAGTAATCCTGATAGTAATCCTGATAGTATGGTTCATTGTCATCTAAAATCCAATAGCCCCAGTCAGGTTGAAGATTGATAATCGTCAAAGTGTAGCCTTGTTGGAGCAATTCAAATTTTACTTCAATTGATGCATATTTCTCTGATCTAAACACAATTGAATCTTGATCAGCAATTTCTGGTCCGTCTTCGCCTAATGTCCATGTCACCGAGTAGCCTTCTGGATGATGTGCCACCAGAACAATACTTCCTGCTCCAAGTTTTTGGGTCATTTCTTTAGTAATAGGGTCAGGATACATCCAAGACTGCCCAGAGGGCTCTTTAGTCGCAGTTACATAAAAATCTGGGTCTTCCGGATCCGCTCCCTCGAAAGATAGCGTTACGTATTTTCCTATTCCTCCTTCATCAGCATTGACTAAGAAATTGCCAGTGCTAATGATGCTCAATGTTAGAATGATCATAATCATAGCTGCAGATATTGACTTCGTTAAGTGCAGTTTTATCTCAACCCTCTCCAATTTACAAGATAATTAACAGCGTTATAGATTTAAATAGTTTATAAATATTTGCAAATCCGAAAAGTCAAGAAAGCACGCTCAGGAGAGCACAGAAATATCATAGTAGATTCCAAGTTGGAAGGTTATAATTCGATTCTCTGTTTGGTAACCGTTAATCCTGTCTCAACGTATCTTTGGTTGTACATTTTTCTTATTCTCAAGATTTTCTCCAAACCCATTCGGGTTTCATTTTCAGAAATCCTGATTTCTCCATCGAAAAGACCCAGTATTGCATGCACTTCTTCAGCGGGGTGCATTTGTG
>JABXGU010000382.1 GCA_016550415.1 archaeon
GCATTGGAGTCTTTGGAAAAGCATCATCTTGGTTAATCGCATCCAATCTTGATCGATCTGCTGTGTCACGTAAATGGGGTGTAGAATTCAAAGATTATCCCATAAAAACGCTAATTGACATGACCAAAGATGACTTATGGGAAGAATTTAGTCCAAACCTACAACAATTCCTTTCAGAAGCACAAAGTATTGAATGCGACAACGAAAATATCCAACAATCAGCTATTGTGGCCCAAGCACTCGCTGCATTAGTAAAGAATCATGAATTAAATGCTGTAACCCTTGAATGTTTTGACCTACTTGAAAAAACCGATATCTCTGGATGTTATGCCACATCATATCTTAATACCTTAGAAGGAATTGTAGCTGGTTGTGAGGGGGATCTGCCCTCATCTTTCACGATGATGGTCAGCTAATACTTAACTCACCAACCCACTTTCATGGCAAACGTAGTTGACGTAAATGTCGATAATAACTCTGTAGTATTTGCTCATTGTACAGTTCCAACTACGATTCTAGAATCATACAAAATAATGACACATTATGAAACTGACAAAAGTGTCGCGATTCGCGGACGCTTTCCCTTCCGAGATATCACAGTGTTCAAGATGTTCGGCAAAGAACTCACTGACTTCTGGGTAGCTGAAGGTGTTATTACTAAGAATCTAACCAATGAAAATCAATGTCGTACCCAAATTCGAGCAACCCTTACAGAACCAGTAAGCTATTTTTTGAATCTCTCACTTGCGAATCATCATATCATCATACCGGGTAAACATAAACGAAGGATCTACGATTTTTTTGACTTTATTCAGCGTCGATTATAAGACGTTTTGAAATGTCGAGACGATTAAGTTGAATTCAATAAATGCTTTCATTTTTGGTATAACCTAATGTATGCTCTCTCTCATCTAATACGAAATACTGCAAATTGTAGGAATAGTTTGAACCTGGGCATGAAGTTATTAAGTGTCCTGTTATTGTTTTAGCGCTAGAATGACCCAACAAGTACCAAGATACATGGAAGAACTCCAACTAACCAGAGGACAATGAAACCAGTAACAATCAGTTTGGTTTTACGTGAACTTGGGGTTTTGTACCATTTTTACCAGAGAATTACAATTAACCATCCGAGTATCCAGAACACTACCATGATCCAGATTATAAAATAACCATTAGGATTCACTGTACTATTTGATAAAACCTCACAGTAAAGAAAGTAGGAGATAACTAATGCCTCTTGGATCGACGCAGGTATAGAAGAACTGATACTATTGAGACAATGATAATCACGCTAAAAACGGCGATGACTACAACCAATAAAGAATCGATAGGAGCTCGAGGGGGCGGGATTGTCGCAGAGGCTTCATTGGAAGGGAGGCCTTGGCCCATGGCATTCTGCGCTGTAACGACATAGTAGTAAGTTATTCCTGGAATTACATGAATATCAGTATAGGTATGGTTGAGACCAGGGAAGGCGAGGATTTGGTGGCTTCCAGAGGTATTGCCACGATAGACCTGATACTGAGTAACCGGTGATCCGGTATCTGTTGAAGGATATTCCCAGGTAAGATTGATATAGTAAGGTCCATGAACAGCGGTTAGATTTAGAGGTGGGCTGGGTGGGTTGAATTGATAATCGTAGACCCATGTGTCATTGAATACAGTGGTGCTACTCCAGTCACCAGTGGTTTTCCCACCATGAAGGATTGTTAGGTCGGATTCTTCGTCGTAGGTCATATAGGCTCGGGCACGGGCTGAAGGATACGACCAAGAGTTCATATTTGTCCAGGTATCTGTGTTGAAATCATAGGCCCATGTATCCGAGGTTAAATCCCAATCATTAGACCGGACTTTCGCCCCACCAAAGGCTATGATGCAATCCGACTCAACATCATAAGATAAGCCATAGCTTGTAGCTTCAGGATGGGGGGTCGGATTCATTTGCGTCCAAGTATTTGAATTGACATCATATGCCCAGGTTTCTTTCAAAAAATCTAGGTTATGCCACCCTCCCATGATGATGCATTTATCTGATTCCACATCATAAGCCATAGGAGCACTCTGCCGTGGGGACGGATGAGTTGTAGGATTCATGTTCGTCCAAGTATTCGTATTATAATCATATGTCCAAGTTTCGTCGCTATAGATTCCCCCGTCAGTATATCCGGCAAAGAGAATGAGAAGATCTGATTCGGTATCATAGGCGATACTAGCTTCCAACCTCCCTGATGGCATTACTGAGGGAGACATATTCGTCCAAGTGTTCGTATTCCAATCATAGACCCAAGTGTCCTGTCTAGTTACAAGAGTGGAGCCTCCACCGGATTTTGCCCCGCCAAAGAGAATAACTCGGTCTGACTCCCCATCATAAGCAAGCAGGTGCCCACCACGACCCGGAGGCATCGTCAATGGAGTCCTGTTAATCCACGTGTTCGTATTAGAATCGTACGCCCAGGTATCGTTATGAAACCGGTTCGTAGTGGGGTTTTCTACCCAGCCACTGAAGAGGATAACACGATCAGATTCGTTATCATATACTAAAGGAGAGTGGTTACGACGAGGAGGTGAAGGGGCAGCGGTTCTATTGATCCAATCTGCCTCTCCATTATATGAGAAAAAATGAGTTTCCGGGTGATTTATGAGAGACTCATGAAGATGGAAAGCAACCGGTGTAGAAAAAGGATACCAAAGAAGGACGAGAAATCCGATTAATAGAAATGGTTTCCAACTTTGACTACGCGTTATCAAAGCAAATTCCCTCCTGCTTTCAAACTGTCACAGTAACAGCGATGAAAACAGCTCGAAAATCGTCTATTATATATATCATATATAAATTAAATGGACCTCAATTAAGTAAACGTCTCTTTGAAGAAGCAGAAGAGAATGACCAAAAAGTGTCATAATACCTTTTTTCTGAAGATGAAGGCCATAATGAGATCCCAGACAAACCACGGAAGCAGGGAAATGAGGATATTTAGAAATATTGGCAAATTAACTAGAAATATTGGAAAGAAGATCAGGATAAATATCTGTAGAATCCAGCCAAAAAGATGATGTTCGAAACCGTGATTTCTTCAACCATTTTTATCACCTTATTATCTCAAAGTATCTAGAAAGTGAAACAACAGTAGCCACATGCTGTTCTGCTTAGATGGTTTTTGCTCATACTGATCAGTTAATTGTTGATGTTTTTAATTTGGGCTGCTGGGATGCTGGATGAGATATACATTCATTCGTGCTTCTTCATTCGTCACAACAAAGCCATTTCGGATGAGTTCATGCATTGTGTTGTTCAAATAGTTTCCATAGGACGCTGATAATCCCCACCTTCGTTCCATATTATTTGGATCCATGGACTGAGTATCATCATAACCATTAATTTCTGCTGTTGGCATGAGCACATACTTTGATGCCCAATAATCCAAGGCTACAGGGTCAGTACTCGCCATCAAGATGTTTACACGTGTCGCTGAATCATATGATGTTGATGGTCCACAGTTAAAAGAAGGGTAAGGATTTGCATTGATATAGATGGCATCGAGAATATTCAAAACAGGGAATCTGGTTTCGGATAAGATTGTCCCCATCCCTCCTCCACCAATGCAAACATGACCATTAGCGAGTCCGCCATTTACAATTTCAGATTCTACACCCATGTAATGCTTGCATGCTCCTGTTACCCCATAATTACTATGTGATTTGAGGATTGGTAGGTTGATGACCTTTAAGCCATCTTCATATGTTGCTCCATTCCAGATACCATATCTGAAACTGATGTAGGTTCCATACACTGTTTGGAATTTAGGATAAGAAACATAAACTCCAGTATCAGGATCGGCAGTATCATTTAACCAGTAGCCGTCAGTCATATCACCCTCTGAATACTCGTCGACTCTGGTAGACCGGATTGGGGACCAATCATACGTTGAAACTTGATATTGCGGTGAAAATAGATCCACTACATCCTGAACAGATTGAGAAGTATCTTCAGCGTTCGCTAACGCCCAATCTAAAGTGCCCCACCCCTGTCCATTATCAGCAACGATGATTTCACCAGTAAATCCATCCGGATGCAACATGATCGCTTGTATTAATTCCAACAAGAGATCTGTATTCGTTCCACCCCGAGCATTCCATTGAGAATTGATCTTAATGATGATGACATCATCTATTGCAATGAGACCAGTTGGTCCCTGGTTGGATCCTCCTGTATTGGATTTGTAGAAATTCAGGCTGTGGGTGCCCATCAGGTTTATGAGGTTCATGATATGCGCCACGGGTCGACCATTTACCACGTAAATATCTGACGCTGGTGATTCAGTAGCTATAAGGGAGTTCAAAGTGAGGTTCACGTCATTTGGATAAGTAGGTGGAGTCAGGGAATGCCAAATAAAAAACAGCCCAAGTCCTAGACTTGGTAAGATGATAACTAGAGCTAGGATGGGTTTCCAGTAACGGTTTAGAAACCTTCTAGTTTTCGATTTAACTAAACTCATTGAGGGCATTCGGAAATTTAAGAAAAATGCTGTGAGAGCCTCTGGAAGAATCGATTGGGCTGAAATAGAAATGTAGTTGATTGCTACTTGTTGACAAGGATAAGTAACCCGAGTTGGACGGGTACCTGTCCGGTAAAGGAACCAGACTAAACTTATTACTCCAAGAAGAACCATACTTCCATTCTTTAACCATTGTTTTTCTACTCGGAACCAAACCCTGGAGAGTATTGGGATGAGTAATGGATTTGTAAGGCAGCTTAGAAGCAATTCGGTTTGTTGTTCAGAACATCGATTTTCCTCTTCTTTTTTATTAGATATGATGACCAGCTCCTGGGGTAAATTCTTTTCAAAGTTATTTATTTTCATAGAAACCGGCTGGTTCGGAAAAAAAACACGTAGAAAATTTCACAACAAAACGCCTATTTGTCAAATACACTAAAAAAATAATAAGAGTCGACGAGGACAATTCCTAATCGACTCTCGAATTTATTAGGTTGGAAAACACTTACTCTTGCTTTCTACTTCGACGAATCTGACGAACAGGTGCTGGTTCACCTGCTCCTACAAGTCCAGCCAGTCCCATAATCTCGCCTCTTACCATGTCCATGGGAATCGCAAAGACGATCGTATTGCTTTGATCAAAGCTGATATCCTCAAGGCTTGAAAGTGTTCGGAGATATAGGGCTTGAGTACTCATTTTTGACACCGCTTCTTGGAGGTTTTGAGCAGCGATTAGTTCACCTTCACTCTTGATGATGACCGCGCGTCGTTCCCGCTCGGCTTCAGCTTGACGGGCGATAACACGTTTCATATCCGCTGGTAATTCGATGTTCTGTAAGTTGACACTGAGGATATCAACTCCCCATTCTTCAGTTTCTTTGTCCAC
>JABXGU010000383.1 GCA_016550415.1 archaeon
AAGTCAAGGAGTCCATCCGCACAATCCGTGAAGCTGTTGCCTTTGATGGTCCTGCTGTCATAATCTCAAGGAGCCCTTGTGCTTTAGTTGATTTAGCGCAGAAAAGGAAAAGCGGTGAAGAAATAGTACCATATGAAGTTGATCCTGAGCTTTGCCAAGGCTGCAAAGTCTGTACCGACAAGCTGGGTTGTGCTGCTGCCATATGGGAAGGAGAACACGCAGCGATTGATCCCACCCTTTGTACAGGCTGTGGTGTCTGTGCGCAAATTTGTGCATATAAGGCAATTCGAAAGGTGAGAAGCAAGTGAGAGCATTTAATATCTTATTCACTGGAGTTGGAGGAACAGGAGTCCTAACAGCTGCCCGTATTTTGGCTTCAGCTGCATTAGAGGAGGGACAAAATGTCCGCATGGGAGAGATTCATGGGATGGCTCAAAGGGGGGGAGCTGTAACCTGTACTGTAAGAATTGGAAAATCTGTTCTTGGTCCTATCATTCCATTAGGTATGGCTGATATGCTCTTAGGTGTTGAACCAGTGGAAGCACTCCGTCATGTGAATATTGTGAACCCTAAGGGAACTATCATTGTAGGTGAATATCGAATTATCCCTACTGCTGTCCTTCTTGGTCGTTCTCAATATCCTAGTAATCAAGAAATTTTGCTAAATCTGAAGAAGTTTGCTCCAGTTGTAACTATTGATGTTGTGCGATTGGCTCAAGAGGTAGGTAATATTTTGACAGCAAATACTATACTGCTTGGAGCAGCTTCAAATCTTGGAAAGATTCCTATCAAATCAGATTCTATTATTGCGGCAATGAAGAATATTCTTCCTTCCCGTTATCATAAAATGAATTTACTTGCATTTCAGAAAGGACAACAGGCAGTGGCAAAAGCATGATATAGATTCTACTTGGTTATTGCTACTGCTCCATAACCTACTATGGCATCTGAGCTGCCCCGAACATCATAGCTTGTTAGATATTTCAGTAATTTTCCTTGTGTAGCCCCAAGTAATTGTGCGGCAACAAGCACTGCGGCGACACCGCTAGCACCACACATTGTCCTATGTTCCTCGATTACAGTTTTCAATAATGCCTTACCATCCATCTTCTCAATTTTTCTGATGAGATCAGCGTCTGTTTCATAAATCCATTCTATCACTTTTTTAATTGGTCCACTTCCAACTGGTGCATAATTATAGAAATGCGCACCATAATGTGTGAAATCAGTACTTGCGATTATAGTGACATCACGTTTGGTTTGATTAATTGCTTCAGCTATGGCTTTGCCAACACACTTACAGGCGGCGAATTTCGGAGTGGAGATAACCAAAGGAACTATTTGTACAGGTTTCTTTTTGTTTAAAAATTGGAGAAAGGGAAGCTGAACTTCCAAAGAATGTTCCCCCATATGGGCTTCTTCACTTTCCACAATACAGGCTGGAGAGATACTCTCACCAGATTCAAGAATGGCAGAAGCTAGTTTATTATCAATGGGACATTCACCTAGGGGTGTCGCCCAAGAACCTTTGGTCATCACTGCAGCCCCGTCAACACGCATGTAACCGTGTTTTGGACCAACAAGAACGAAGGTTTCTGGAAAGCCATCTTCTGCTAGGGCCCCGTAAAGATAAGAAGCAACAGGTCCAGAATAAATGAAACCAGCATGAGGAGCAACTCCTGCAATAATATGACCCTTCCGTTCAGAATGTAATTTCGGAATTTCACCTAGACCATGATCATCTAGAAAACAGGCTTGCAGGGATTCTTTTAACGCAGATTCTCCTGGCGGGTAAAAACCATATGCGACAGGTTGACGAACACTTTTCATATATTTTCCCCTAATTATCTCTTCTCACGGTGACCCAAAAGGTTTTTTCGAATACAACTGTGACGATAAATGACAACTATGACTGAAAAAACTGATGAACACACATTACGGGCATTGCGTAATCTAGGTTTAAACAGTTACGAAGCTAGAGTCTATGTTGGATTAGTTCGCCATGGTGCACTGACAGCAAGTGAAGTCAGTTCTGTCTCAAGGATACCCTTCAGCAGAGTATATGATGTCCTTGCTGCCCTTGAACGAGGGGGTTGGATCTCGGTGGAACAAGGACGACCAAAGCGCTATGTCCCAAAGAGTCCACGAGAGACATCAAAGGCAGCGGTTCTTGCTGCACAGGAACAGCTTACCGAATGGGAGCAACGAGTAATAGAGGGACTCCAACCACTTTTTGATGATAAAACCAGAATTTCGGCTCCAGAGGTTCACATACTTCATGGCTCTAATAATGTTAGAGCCAAGTTGAATGTAGCCCTAGGGCAAGCTGAGCGAAATGTCCTGCTATCTTGGGGAGAGGTTAGTAAAGATGAAATTGATTTTATTAGCCCAACCCTACTACATCTTCGGGATCGTGGTGTTGAAATCAATATCCTTGTATCTGAGAGAACATTGAGTGAAAAGGTCCGTCGCCTCATTAAGGCGGTAGGTGAAGGAAGAAAACGCAAAGAAATCTATGGGGGAGGAGCAATAATTGATGGAAAACAGGCTATTATCATTCTCACTACTGAGCCTGCTGAGCCTCTAGCGATATGGTCGAGTCATACTGAGCTTGCAGAATTAGCTAAAATCTATTTTCAATATCTGTGGACTTCAGCACGTGAAATGTAGCTAGAAACACGTATCATCCTTCAGTTTCTTGTTCAGAATTTAGCTTATCCAAAATTACTAGAGCCACCCCAAGTGGCACTTGAAGTCGGACTGCAAGTTCTTCTGGAGTAATTGAAGGATTCTTTGGTAGAATTTCAGTTCGTGTATAATCAAGATGATGGGGGTAGAGTATCATCGACTTTACTGTTTTTTGAAGAATTGACCACAAATCCTGAGCAACTGAATAATCCTTTTCTGATTTAGATGCTTTTCTCTTCACTGCCTTTGGACGCTTATCTTTTGGTTTAGATTTCGTAAAGAAACGGTCTAACCCACGTGACATAAACGACTTACCTTCAATGTCTTTTTAGCAGAAAGGCTAATATGACTTACGGCGCTGATGACAATTGATGCAAAGTGATGGATATTTCATAGTCCGCTGCCCCCAATGTGGGCGATATACTTATGCTCCGGCTCGTCAGAAGACACGTCTTTGTGTCTATTGTCAGCGGATTTTTAAAATAAAGCCATTAAATGCGATTTTCGTTAAGGATGCGAAAACAGCTCGTACTCGTGTGAAATTTTACCAAGCAGGTAAGCATCATGAAGAGTTCATGGAGGCAGTTGAACGATCCCGTGCCCATGTTAAGGCTTTGATTCCTTTAGACAAATCATCCTTGGATGAAATTCATGAAAAACAATCAAATGTACTTAGTTCTTCTACACGAAGAAGAGTCTTAGAGAAACTCCTTCATCAGCATGCAAGCTCTTCTGCTATTGATCTTAGTATATTGGAGGAGGAGGCTCAAAAGGCAGGGCTTGAGTGGAGTTGGGTAGCCCAACAGTTAGAAGGGCTCATACGTTCAGGATACATTGTCTGTCCTAGACCATGGCAAGTCCGGCTTGTCATCTCTGAACCACTAAAACCAAGTAATTCATCAAATCAGTACAGTAAAACAGAGCTATCTCGTAAGATAGGTGATATTATCCGAAAGTCAAAAAGAGCCTTGACCCAAGAGGAGCTAATTTCAAAACTGAAACAGGAATCCATTACTAACGATCAACTTGAAGCGGCACTTGAACTTCTTCGAACTCAAGGATACATCTTTAAAACTCGGCAGGGAACCTTTCAATGGACTGGCTAGCTGACGGATTATGTCTATTCATAAGTTTTAATCTGTGTTTCAATATGGGGTAATGAAGAATTTGCCAGCTGTGGATTTCCTTGCGCGTCAATTGCTTAGACGACTAAAATGGGAACTAGTGGACCTGATTCTTCTATTCTGGTTATATTCTAACCCCTATGAGACTAGACGTCGTTCATTGGCTTCTCTAATACATGTCCTAAAACATATACCTGAGTTTCAACGTCCAGATGGAAAACCAAATGTTACAGAAGAAGAGTTAACCCAAATTGTCTTAGCAGCTATTGAAAGGTTGAAGAAAAAAAAGTACATAAACATTTACTCAAAAAACAAAATTACTGCTCAAGTTTCCCTTACAGAGAATGGTATCGAATTTATACGGACTACACTTTCACCAGAGGATTTACAGTTTCTTGACGAATCTGGTCATTGCACATAGGAAGGACTCCAATTTTGACTCTGGGCCTTTCGGAATTATGAACGAAAAAAGGCGCTAACTCTGTTGTGCTATCCTCCATTTTCCATATGCGTCATTACTTCTTCAACGACGATACGGCCAGCAGCCACTTGATCGATAGAGTGCACTGAAGCGCCACAAGCTTCGAGGGCGCCTTTAACTTTTTCAAATTCTAGATTATCTCCTTCCACTGTAATCTTGATAGATTCGGTGTGCGAGTCAACTTCAACTAATGTTACGTTGACTCCGACTACGCCTTCAACTTTTCCAACCAATGCCGCAATTTCCACAAGATTGGGAACATGCGGTTTCAAAACATCCAAAACAAGTCGCTTAATACCAGAAGCCATTCTGAAAAATACGCTCCAAACATGCGTATGATATCCATTCTCTAATTTGTGTTACTCCTGTAGTATTCTTGAACTTTTCTATTCGACATGAACTCTGAATAAGTCGATGTCACCCTGCATTAGTGTCAGGAATTCACGGGTGGACCGCTCAACATCTCTTGATTGTGTGATATAACGCCCTACCACAATGATATCCGCTTTAGCCTTGATAGCTGCCTGAATATTATCAGGACGAATGCCACCAGCAACTGAAACCAGTAGTCGCTTGCCTTTGAATGCAGTTTTCACCTGCTTCACATTTTCCCATTGATGTGCAGCTGTTGCTTCGGTATCAATTCCACGATGCATAATTACCACATTTGGTAATTTCTTGAGACTCTGCAACTTAGCAATGGGATCTGTGACATTCATCATGTCCAAGAAAGAGTAAATGCCCAGCCTATTCGTTTCATATACAAACTTATCAATAGTTTCAACGGAGGCTAGCCCAGATACAACCACAGCATCTGCAGATTCATCAAAGGCTAAATCTACCTCAACTTTGCCTACATCCAAGGTTTTCAAGTCAGCAACAATAAACTTGTCCTTAGCAATTTCCCGGATTTCGCTGATAACTGCAGTGCCATACCGTTTAATGAGTGGTGTTCCCGCTTCAAGTATCAGGTTGTCACTCCGAGGAAGCGCTTTGATAATCTTCTGAGTTTTTTCAAGACTGGGAACATCAAGTGCAATTTGTAGATAGGGAGGACGCCATAATCGGGGAACTCGGAACCCCATAATTGGATGCGTTGCTCGATCTTTATCATACATAATTTTCTCCAATGACGGATAACTTGTCAAAGCGCGCTGAATGGCTAGCTTAGTTGCAGCATAATTGTAATGGTATATCCTTCGATAATCCTTTGCATCAGGGTGGATAAATACACTGCATACAATAACCCATTCGTCAGCCTTACCTTTAGGAATAATACCCTCTTCAACCGCATCAGCAACCGCCTTAGCAACTGCTGCCTGAGCAGGTCCAAAAATCTTGTTTACATCTTCCATATCCTTGACGGTCACCTTGGGGATAATGAGTGTATGAGGTTTTGGCGGAAGATTCGGTCTAATAACTGCTAAGAGTGGCGAATGACCCTGTGATACATTAGTCATACCTTGAGCAAAAGCAACACCAACAGGACCAGATTTATCGCCAACAATGAGATCGATGTGTGCAATTTCAGGTGATTTTCCAAGAAGGGCTTCACCAACCAAATATACCATTATCAAGTTTCTCCTGAATTTTGTTACAAAAAACGTATTACTTGTCGTTATAAAACATTTTGTGGTGGCACCACAGACAGCAATTTTAGCCAAAACAGATATGCTTTGATGAATTTATACACTTAGTAAACGATAATTCAAGTTGAGGTTTTACAATGAGAATAGGAGTTTGCGGCATAGCATGCGAGAAATGTCCAAGAAGAATGCAAGGAACATGTCCCAATGGTGAACGCGGTTGCCATCCAAGGGAAAACAAGTTCTGTAAAATTTGCACATGCGCATTCCACAAAGAAATCAACTTTTGCTTTGAGTGCCCCGAGTTCCCGTGCAGTACTACTAAAGAAGGACCTATCAGTTACGGATTTTGCCAGTACATTGCTGGCAAACCACCGTGAACCTAACTACACATTTTTCTAGCCAGCTTTTCTTGACCAAAAAGTTATTACAGGACAATATTATAGCATCCACCATACGATTCCCACTAACCATGGAGGTGACATGCATGGCAACTAATCATGATGGGGTTGGCTGCGAAATCCTCCACCAAAGAACTACTACTGGATAGATGGGGTTCGGCGTTACATTTTGAGCAACTAGTTCTAAACCTAGCGGACGCTTTCACAAAACTTGCCATAACGCGATTGACAGAAAAACAACAAACCCTACTAAAATCAGCAAAAGATGTACTAAGATATAATCCATTGTTATCTCCTACAGCACTTGCTGAACATCTTTCCCGGAAACTACCAATGCCCCTAAGTACTGTAAAATTCAATCTACGCGTACTACTAAACGCAGGACTACTCAAAACCCAACAAACTAAACAACCCAAAAAGCGGAGAAACACCGTAACCCTATCACAAGGCGGCCAACTACTCACACAACTACTACCCAAAACCTAGTCAACACCAAGAAAAAAGAAAAAACAAGGCCTACAGCTTAGACCCCAATAGCTGAGCTAGTTCAACCAAGCGCTCAGAGTACCCCCTTTCATTACAGTACCAGGAGACTATGTGTGCTAGTTTGTCGTCGAGGATTTGGGTGAGTTGGCTGTCTAGGATGGAGGAGTGGGGGTTTCCGATGATGTCTGTTGAAACGATTGGGTCTTCTGCATATGCTAGTATGCCTTTGAGGTGGGTTTTGGCGGCTTTTCGGAAGGCTTCGTTGAGTTGGTCTTTTGTTAATGATTTTTCCAGTTCTACTGTGAGGTCTACAACTGACCCGTCTGGAACTGGAACACGGTATTCCATTCCTGCTAGTTTGCCTTTGAGTTGTGGAAATAGGCGGATAATGGCGTTAGCTGCTCCTGTTGTTGTTGGGATTATGTTGATAGCTGCAGCGCGAGCTCGGCGGTGGTCTCGATGGATAGCGTCAAGGAGTCGTTGGTCTGCAGTGTAGGCGTGGATTGTGGACATGAATCCCCTGCGAATGCCATAGTTATCTAGGAGAACTTTGATTAGTGGGGCTAGGCAGTTGGTGGTGCAGGAGGCATTTGAGACTACATGATGTTTGTCAGGATTGTAGGTGTCTTGATTTACGCCTAGTACGAACATGGCGTCTTCGCCTTTGCCAGGTGCTGTTATGATGACCTTCTTTGCACCTGCCTGTAGGTGTAGGGCTGCTTTGTCGCGTTCTCGAAATACGCCAGTGGCTTCGATAGTAATATCGATTTTGAGTTTTGCCCAAGGTAGTTTTGATGGATTTCGTTCTTGATAGACTTGGATTTTTTGTTTGTTGACTATTAATTCATTTTGACCTGATTCTATGGTCCCAGGGAAATACCCAAAGACTGAATCGTAGCGGAGAAGATGTGCCAGCATTTCTGGGTCACCAAGATCGTTGGCAGCTACAATTTGTAAGTCCTTAGCTTTCAAGGCGCTACGAAGGAAGTTACGACCTATTCGACCCAATCCATTTATTGCAATACGAACAGCCATGAGTCAACCTCCTTAAGGGTTAACACACCTCTCGGGGGACAACGAATGCTTTAAGCTTTTTCACCGATATAGCCTAGTCAACTTATTTTTGACAGATATTTAGTGGAGGAAAGAGGACGAGCTTGCGTTTTAGGTAGAAGAAGACCTAAGTTGCTGGGTTATGCTTTCTGGGAGTGTTTCATGGGCCAGTAAGTAGATTACAGAGAGGAGATACAGATCGAAATCAGATAATTCCTCATTGTTTGCCCAGGGAGATGACTCGATTGTCATACAAAGGATGAGAGGTTCTGAGTTTTCACGTAATGCTGATACATGTCCCATTTTCAGGTCAATTTCGAAGGTTGCTTCTTCGCGTTCAATGATTAACCGGTTTCCACGTATTTTGAAGCCTTCATCTTTCAAGATTTGTTTTAGCCGGGGAAGATTTCTACCGTGAGTTGGCTTTAATTTACCTGTTACTTGGATCTCCCGTTTCCTTTTCAAATCTTGCAACCATTGCTCTCGTTGAGCAGTACTAGAAGTTCCTGATTTACTTCTATTTTGACGCTTTTGGGGACAGATGAGTAATCAGCCTCCAAAAATATTGTTACATAAAGCCTCCGATGTTGGCTGAAGCTTTGGCTACTTCTACATAGGCACCTTGCACATCGCCCTGAGGAGATATATATGCTACCACATAACCTTTGTCTCGAGCTGCAGTAATCACTATGGAACCTTGACCCCGAACATTTGTAGCAACCAGATGATGTTCTGTAGCTTGTAAAGTACTATATTTCACGCCTTGAATGACAACACTTGGGGGTTTGCTTTGAATGGCAGTAAGAATTTCTGGTCCGACGACAGCCCAGTTGGAGGTGCTATAGATGACAGTTCCATCGTTCCGTACTACAGCCACAGCCAAGATTGTATTATCATTCTGTATCATATAATTGACCCAAGCCTCGATTTGCTCAGACATTCCGCCAACACCACTGACTACTAGAGATTTATCAACTTCTAGGTATTTTTGATTCCGCTTACTAAAAGTTTCTGGGTTATATATTATGATTGAAATTAATGAAAAGGGTACGATATTGAACATACGAGTTAAGACCCGAGCAAAGGAAAGGTCTATCAGAATCACTGAG
>JABXGU010000035.1 GCA_016550415.1 archaeon
ACAACATGAAAATCTATTCCGCCTTCGTCACGACTTATTGAACATGGTACGGTCACTACGTATGACTGATGCAACATGCCTTGTCGCTGTAGAGAGTCCCTCAGAAGACCGTATCGGCAGATTCGATGTTGAGGGTTTCCTTACAGATGGCTGTCTCGTGATGAAGCTAACAAGTCAAGGCACAATACGAATACGTACAATTGAAATAGTGAAAATGCGAGGCACCAGTCATCAGATGAATCCACTTCACCTCACCATCGGAGAAAAAGGAATAGAAGTGTCGGATCTTCCTCCCATTCAATAACCAATTAATTTGAGTTATAAAAACTGAAATTAAAGATTGTAAGAAACCATGGAGAAGAAATCAAATGAGCCCAGATGAGCATTCATACCAATTCAAGGTATCAATTATAGGCGACTACGCAGTTGGTAAAACATCCCTCATAAAGCGATACATGACCAACTCATTCGAAGAAGGCTACGCCGCAACTCTGGGAGCAGCGATTTCTAACTTTGAAAGTAGTGTTGGCGACGATAAAATTTCGTTGCAGGTTTGGGATTTGGCGGGGCAAACGTCTTTCAGGAGGGTTCGGGTACAGTATCTTTTTGGTACGGAATTTGCCATTGTTGTGTTTGATTTGACTAGAAAGGAATCGCTTGATTGTGTTTCTGAATGGGTTGAGGATTTGCGCCAGGGTGCTCCTGATGTTCTTCTTTATTTAGTTGGCAATAAGTGTGATTTGATAGAAGATCGTACTGTTGATGAAAAATCTGCTCATGCCATTATGAAGAAACTTAATATGATTGGCTATCTGGAAACTTCAGCCAAAAGTGGAACTAATGTTCAAGAGCTTTTCCATAAAATTGCAAAAATTTTGTACGACAGGGTACAATGATTTTTTCAATGCCATTGCTCAAAATTACATTTTTTTGGATTCAAAAATATTATATTCGCATAATTTCTCTAATCTTTAAGGATAGGGAACTTTATTAGCTTGTGAACAGAGAATACATTGAGTGAGAGTGGGTCGTGCTAATATTGCCGTTTCCAAAGGAAGTTAAGGAATTTTTTGACCGAGAACAGGGTCAGATTATAATTGTTAAGGGTAAATCAGGAACTGGCAAAACTACACTTGCCCTTTCTCTACTTGCAGAATTAGTGAAACAAAATCCAATGAAGTTCAAGTCTGAAAATTTCATCTATTTATCATCCAGTGTTTCTACTGCTAGCCTTAGGAGTCAATTCCCTTGGTTATTCGATTTTGTGCCTGAGACCAATATTCTTGATGCAACTCCATCACTCGATATTCTTTCTGAATCATCCCTAGAATCTAACAATATGTCTCCTTCGCGCATAGTTTATTCCGATGAACTAACCTTTATCAGTGCATTAAATGACAGGCTACAGACCATTCAGAGTAGTGTTTGCATAATCGACTCCTTTGATTCAGTAGTTGAAGCAGCTCACGCTGATTCGCGACGACTGGCAAGTGCCCTTACAAACCTAGGTCGAACAAATAAAGCAAAGATTATTCTCATTACTGAAGGCGATGTAGAAAGCCCACTTGATCATATTGTCGATGGCATAGTCTGCTTAACAAAAACCACTGAAGATGGAAAAATCTGGCGAACCATTCGCACCGATAAACTTCGTGGTGTACAAATAGAACAAAGTCATCACGGATTCACTCTGTTTGACAACCATTTCAGAATTCTTCAACCCTATGATGCTGAGCTAGCTCATCGAATATCAACTTTCAATGTAATACAACATAGTGGTGGTCGATTCTCCTCCGGCATTAAAGAACTTGATGATATCTTTGGAGGCTTCCGCCGTGGGAGTACTTTCTTCATCGAAGTTGGCGATCATGTATCCAATGAAGTCGTTAACACTATCTTACTAAGCATGATAGCCAATTTTCTTCTACAAGAGAGCGGTGTCATAATTATTCCCCCCAACAAACTAAGTCATCGCCGATTAAAATCTGCAGCATTACGCCTAGGCTTTGTGGACCAATTGAATCTTTCTCTTCGATTCATATCCAGTGCTGCTACAACCCTTAGTGTTGAATACGCTGCTGCGGAGCTTGGAGAGCCCTACTATAAGACAGTGGCTCTTCGAGAAAGCACTGATTTGGAGAATGCTTGGAATACGGTACTTGAAGAGTTACGTAACCAGAAATGTAAAACACTCTTGAGTATCATCGGCTTTGGATGGCTCCACTCTTGGCTTGGTTCCACTCCTCTTCCTAGATGGGCGACCCGTATTGCCAATGACACTGCAACAGAAAGTAATTTAGCAGTCGCCATTGGGTATAAGAGTACATCAGAAACAAATCAATTTTTAGCCGATCTAGCTGACATTCACATGTTGATCACTGTCAAAGCAGGAGTAACTATTCTCCGAGGAGTAAATCCACCAAGTTCCCAATACTGCATCTTCACTAAACTTGTGGAGGGTAAACCACAAATTGGCTTCCAAGAACTCGCCTAAAATTAAAATCCTTTTAGCAGATGACTCAGAGACTTTTCTCCGAGCTGCCAAACTCCTTCTTACAGACTATGATGTTGAAACTGCAATTGATGGCGAAGATGCCTTGAAAAAAATCAAGGCAAACCAGCCAAACATCTTCTTCGTAGACCTAGTTCTCCCCAAAATTAGTGGCACTTCCCTCATTTCCCAAGTAAAAGAAAAGTATCCAAAGATTGCTATTATTGCTATTACTGCAATTGACGACAATGAAACTGTTGAAGAAGTTCTTCGACTCGGTGCAATCGGCTACCTAATAAAAGGCGCCCTCTCCAAGGAAACCTTCAAAGAAATAATCCAGCGAGTTAGCAAAAATAGGTCATAACCATCTGTTTATTAAAGCCATCTAAACTTTAAGAATCAAAATGATTATGCCTTCTCAAGATCCTCAAGTGTGCGCCCAGTTTTTTGCAGATACTCTTCGATGGCTTTGTGGAGTCCATCCGCTGCAAGATTCGAACAATGCATCTTAATGGGTGGAAGACCTTCCAGACTATCAGCAATATCTTGCTTTGTGATTTTCAATGCTTCTTTCAGAGTCTTTCCTTTAGCTAGTTCAGTTATCATACTGCTTGTTGCTATGGCAGCCGCACAGCCAAAAGTCTTGAAGCGAATGTCCGTTATTACATCATCTTTTACTTTGATGTAAATATGCATAAGATCGCCACAAACAGGATTTCCTACTTTGCCTATTGCATCGGCGTCTGGGAGTTCACCTTGATTTCGTGGTTTTGTGAAGTGTTCGATGACTTTTTCACTATACATTGACATTTTATTTTTCATCTCCTATTTTGGTGTTAGTGGGGATAATGCTCGTAGTCGCTCTATAATTGGTGGGATGACTTCTACGAAGTGGTCTATATGTGCTTGTGTATTTTCGCGTCCTAGGGTAAGTTGGAGGGCTCCGTGTGCTTCTGCTTCATCAACACCCATAGCTAGAAGTACATGGGATGGTGAGAGGGTCTTCGATGTGCAAGCTGAGCTAGTAGCAACAAGGAAGCCTTGGAAGCTCAAGTGCAGTGTTATAGACTCTCCTTCCACAAAGTGGAAACGAATACTAGCATTGTTAGGAAGCCGTTGTTTAGGATGACCATTAAGGTAAGTATGTTCAATTTTACTAAGCACACCTCCGATGAGACTATCTCTCAGTTTTGTGATTCGCTTAGCATAAACTGGTAGTTCAGCTGCAGCAATACTTGCAGCAGCACCCATTCCAACAATACCGGGTACATTTTCCGTACCAGATCTTAATCCCTGTTCTTGCCCTCCACCCATAATAATTGGCTGGATTGGAACGCCCTTTTGAATGAACAGAGCGCCAACTCCCTTTGGTCCATATAGATCGCTTGAAGAGAGCGTCAGCATAGAAATACCCATATCTTGGACATTTATGGGTATTTGACCAGCACTGGCTACAGCATCAACATGTAGCGGGATTTTGGCATCGGTAGCTATTGAAGAAATTTTGCGAAGTGGTTGGATTGTTCCCACTTCACCATTAGCGTGTTGAATCGATATGAGAATGGTCTTATCAGTGATGGAATCTTGTAAATCCTGAACGTTGATTGCGCCATATTTGTCTACAGGAATCTGAGTTACATCAAATCCCTGTTTTACAAGTACTTTACAAGGGTTGAGGATACTGAGATGTTCCACCTTTGATGTGATAATGTGATTGCCTTTGTGCCGGTTGTGATTGGCAAACCCTATCAGGGCTAGATTATTTGCTTCTGTTGCTGAACCAGTAAATATCACACGATCATTTATGGCTGCGCCTATCAGCTCACTTACTTGTGCTCTTGAATTTGCTATTGCCTTTGCAGCTTCTTGCCCTGCTCTATGAACTGATGAAGGGTTACCATAATAATCACGGAAATATGGCATCATAGCTTCTATTACCCGTTCATCAACGGGAACGCCAGCACTGTGATTGAAATTAATTTGTTCCACCATTTTCCGTTTCACTTCTCCCTCATTGGTAAAATCCTAAAATGTGATAATTCCATCCGCACTAATGGCCAAGTCATTTAAAGTGGCAGAACCGACAATCTTAACACCATCAATATAGTCGCCACGTCCTAAGCCTAGCAGTTGGGTACTTTGGTCACAGACTAATAGTTCAACGCCAGCTTCAAGTGCCTGCTCAATAACATTATTGAGAGATGGAAAACTTCCAAGCTTGATTTTTTCAGCTTCTCCTTTCTTAACTACTGTGACTCCTTTAATAAGAAAATAAATCGTAGCATCTATTTCCATTGATTTCGCGGTAGTGGCTAGAATGAAAGGAGCATACAGTCGTTCTGGAGTGTCAGTTCCACTGGTAACAACATAGAGTATTTTGTTTTTAGCCATTTTGTAATTTCACCTATCAGTTTTTTGAATTAAGAAGCGAAATATTCCGCTAGATTTTTCTAGCTTGAGGATGGTATTTCCTGTCCGATTGGCCCAACGTGTGACATCTTCCTCAGAGGCAGGATCATCTGCTAGAAGTTCAATGATTTCTCCTGGCTTTGCTTCAAGTGCGGCTTGTCTTGCCTTGTATACGGGCATTGGGCAGAACAGTCCGCGTGCATCGATAGTTTGGCTAATTTGTATGTCTTCTGTTCTTTGGTCAGTTGATTTTATTTTTGCATCTTTTGGTGACATGTGATTTCGCCTCAGAACTTAACAATTGTTAAGTATTTAGGAAATCTCTGTAAATCATATTTAAGCTTGTCGCAATATCAACACAAACATTGTATTCTTCAAAGTAAAATGTAACGGAAAAAGGGAGAAAGGCGTAAGGTTAAATTGTAATGTTGGAATTTAATTACCACAGCAGGAAAAATCTATGACTCCTTCAACTCCCAAACATAAAGCCAAATCTAAAAGAAAAGACTCTACAGAAATGGGTCCCTCTAAACCCGCATTAGATACTACTTCTGATCTTCAACGTGAAGTCATGGCTGAACTAAAAGAGGTATTCCTAAAAGGTGATCTTCCAGAGCCAAAGCGTAGAGATAACATTGTTATGACGAGGTTATGGAACAGTGATGTACGAATTGTAGATGCGCTCATTGCCCTAGAGATTTTCAAGAGTCGAAGTGAGGCTGTGGCTTTTCTAGTTCATGAAGGTATTCAAGCTAAGCATCTGCTAGTTGACACAATTCTTCCTGCTATTGAGCACATTGAGGATATTAAGAGGAAGACCCGCCAACAAGCAGTACAAGCGCTACATGAATCGAAGCACCCTTAGGTAATTTACTAATTCCCATTCTTTGTTATTCTGTTTTTTTGCCAATCTTCGTCTCATTTTTATAAGCAAACGAAGAGCTTTAAACATTGAAGGCTAAATTGA
>JABXGU010000036.1 GCA_016550415.1 archaeon
ACCTCGAATTTAGAATAGAAGCTGGATTCGATATCAATTAATGCAATAAGACGGCTAACCCATTCAACCAACAGCTCTTCAAGATCCATTCCTTGTAAGTTGATATCAATAGAATGTAGTGGCTCTACTGTTGAGGTGTCAAGAATGACTTCAAAAGCTCCAAGAGCTGCTTCCTCGAATGCTTGCTTTAGTGAAGGTGCCCAGCATTCTAATGTAATGTCTGCAGTATGCTCATGAAATCTAAAGCCGCGTTCTGACATTACTGGAAGACTCTCCACGAAGCTTAAAAGGTGTTCTCAGAGAGTTCGTCGATAGAAATTGATGCCGAGGTAGCCAAGCCCGGACCACGGCGCCGGTCTTGAAAACTAGTATCTTTGGATACATAGTCCTCAAGTCAACCGGTGTGCAATGCACTCATGAGTTCAAATCTCATCCTCGGCGCCAGCTTTACTTTGTTTTTATTGAGATTGAAGTGATTTCATGCATCTAGATTCTCAATAATGGTAGCAACTCCTTGGCCACCACCAACACAAGCATTGGCAACTCCGTATTTTCCTTTTTTATCTTTGAGAATTCTTGCTAGTGTTCCGGTTAGTCTAATCATTGTTGAACCAAGCGGATGCCCAATAGCAGTTGAACCTCCCATGATATTTACTTTCTCTTCGGGAATATTCAGCTTGTTCATGCAGTTAAGAGATACAATGCAGAAGGCTTCATTTATCTCCCAGTAATCAATATCCTCAACGCTTAGTCCTGCATGTTTAAGGGCTTTTTTAGTAGCAGGTACAGGTCCACGCCCCATAACAGATGGGTCAACTCCTGCCCATCCCATTGATATAATTCGAGCCATGGGTTCAATTCCTCTTTTCTCTGCTTCTTTTGCATCCATTACAATTGCAGCAGTGGCACCAGCATTGAGAGGTGAAGAATTGCCTGCAGTAATCACTCCCTCATCGGTCCCTTCTCGCTTGATGTAACCTTCTTTGCCCCCATTTTTCTCAAGATAATACGGTTGTGATAATCTTGGAAGGGTTGAAACCACCTCGAGTTTTGAAGGTCGTGCGTTCATGTCCTTATCTACCATCATGGGTTCATCGATATTGCCTTTAACATGCCCCTCTATCGGAATAATCTCCCCTTTGAACCATCCACTCTCTTGACTTTGAATGGTCAAATTATGACTTCTCACACCAAATTTGTCTAGATCTTCTTTGGTAAATGTGGGAACTTCCTCCTCGTACAATTTTTGGGCTGTTTGCAGCATATTGAAGATAGTGTTGATATCAATGTCAGGATTGTAAAATTCTGATTCCTTGTCAGCAATGGAGTAGTTAGGCTCGACTCCTTTGCCCCTGACCCGGGTCATATGCTCAAAACCCGTTGACAGTACAGTTGTACTATGTCCGGTCATAATTTCCATGATGCCAATATGCATTCCAGACCCAGCAGATCCACACTGACGGTCGAGGGAGAAAGAAGGTACATGGAATGGAAATCCTGACATGAATAGGGGTACTCTTCCCCCATAGAGCCAGTTCTCAAGGACTCCTGCGGCAACGCCGACAGTAACCTCATCGATGTCCTTTTTCTCAATTCCTTTGTTTGCTAGTGAGCCATCAAAAAAATTCACGAGTAGCTTTGCTAGGAGTTCATCTCCTCTAATCTCTCCGAATACATCGGTCTCTGGTTTATTTGGGCGTGATCTTGAGAATGCAGTCCGTGCATAATCAACCAGCCACACTTCGTTCAGTTCTCTCATATTCGTGTCTCTGAAAATCCATAATTTTAATCCTTCTTAATAATTTTAGAACACGTGTTCTAAAGATTTTTGGAAAGATAAGGTCCCAGATCACGAAAACCTAAATCACGATAGTAAGGTTTCACACCAATTCCGCTATTCACGATTATCTTACTTACACCCAGTTCAACACGTCCGATTTCCTCAGCCGCATTCAAGAGCTTCTCACCAAAGCCCAAATGTTGCCAAGCAGTAGGATCTCTTTTACCAATATCAACTACTGAACCATACACGCGCAATTCTCGTATTATCACACATGATTGTGCATTGATTTCAGATCTATGAGCATCAGTACTAGGTTTACGCAACCTAAGGAA
>JABXGU010000384.1 GCA_016550415.1 archaeon
AAGAAAAGGGGATTCGGAACCCAACTAATTGATGGCTGTATTAAAGATGCAAAAGAGCAGGACATGGATGGAGTAGCTATAGTGACTAGCACAAGACCATGGCTTGCAGATAAAGGTCTCTTCCTGAGGAAAGGATTTGATTTAGTTGAGAAAGCTCCGCCCTCCTTTGAGCTAGTTGTGAAGCAGTTCAAGGATGCGCCACTACCTAGCTTTCCAAAGAATTGGGACCAGCGGCTTAAGAGTTATGGTGATGGGGTTACTGTAGTTTATACGAAGCAATGTCCTTACATACCTGAAGCTGTAGAGGCGGTGCTCGACGTTGCGAAGGAGGCGGGTATTAGGGCGGAGGCTGTTGAGTTGAAGAGTGCAAGGGATGTTCAGCAAAAGGCACCTACGCCTTATGGAACGTTTAGTATTGTTTTTAATGGCAAGCTAGTTAGTTCTCTGTATATGCTAAAGGAGGATCTGCTGAAGCGGCTGAATGAGACCTTAAGTTGAGTTACCTCCACTATTAGGATGTCAACAATGATTTAATGTGCTGGAACAAATTTGCAGGAGAAGCGTATGCTTTTTATGCGTTTACTGAGACGGAAACGACAATTCCAAAGGAAGGGTTCAACAAATGGATAAAGAAGAAATTATGACTGTTCTCCGCCGCGTCCTTGATCCTGAGCATCCTGTTGACGTTGTGGAAATGGGACTGGTTACCCCTGAGGATGTGACAATTACTGATAAGGAATTAAAAGTAGTTTTTACACCAACTTCGCCAATGTGCCCGATGGGCGCTGTAATCGGAATCGTGATTCGTAAAGCCCTTGAGGATGCATTTCCTGACAAACGTGTATCCGTTATTGTCAAAGCTGGTACTCACATGCGTGAAGATGCCTGCAATGATATGATTATGGATGAGGAAAAGTACCAAAACGCAATTGCGAAGCTTACAGAATCAGGTGCCCTGGACCGACTAATTTTGAAGCCAGAATAAGGAACTCTTATTGGGAACATCAGAGTAAAGCCCTAGCCAAGCCTTTGCAGGAGGTTCTTTTCATTGTCAAAGGGTAAGAACCAACTAATTGCAGTAATTGACCTAGGCACAACTGGAAATCGGTCTGTCCTCTTTGACCTGAAAGGTCGAGAAGTTGCCAAAGCCTATCGTGAGTTCCCAACAGTCTCAGAGGAACATGGCCAATCAGAACAGGATGTCGAGGATTGGTGGACAACCACTAGAGTGACAATGCAAGAAGCCATCAACCGGGCAAAAGTTGATTCTGCAGCAGTTACTGCTGTTTCTGTTTCTACCCAACGGGGAACAGTAGTGCCCCTTGATGCTAAGGGTCAATCCCTTGCACGTGCCCTCACGTGGATGGATACTCGTATCTCACCATCCGCAGAGAAATTTGAACAACAACTGAAACAACGAACAAGCCTGCGCCGCGCCCTCTGGATAAAGGATAAACTTCCCAAGATCTTTGCAAAAACGGAAAAACTGGTCGCACCAGATTCCTTCCTCTACCAGCGCCTAACAGGCGAAATGGGCTCCGATTTGTCACTCCATATTTTCGGTGTTCTTGACAAGTCAACATTGAAATTATCAGACAAGATAAGTGATGAGGTTGGAGTGCCATTTTCCTTCTGGAACGAAATTGTCAAGTCAGGGTCCGTTATTGGCGAAGTCACAAAGGAAGCGGCAAAACAAACAGGGCTAGCTCCAGGAACGCCAGTGGTTGTGGGCGGAGGAGACCAGCAATGCTCGGTTGTCGGTCTTGGAGTCCTGAAGAAGGGCATAGCAAAGGGAACCACGGGAACAGGCACCTTCGTGGTAACACCCATTGAAAAAGAGACACATGATCCCATGGGCGTCCTCTTCTGTAATCCCCACGTTCTTCCCAATATGTGGGTGCTGGAGGGTGTCCTGCCCGGTTCAGGTATGATCCTTCGTTGGTTCAGGGACAATTTTGGTCATGTGGAACAGGCAGTTGCACAGCGCATCGGGCGTGACCCCTATGATTATATTTGTGACCAAGCAGCCCAAGCACCACCTGGCTGTGATGGTCTGGTTCTATTCCCATTCTTTGCCTTCAGCCTTGGCATCCTAAATGGATTGGGCTTTGAACACACACGAGCCCATGTTGCCAGAGCCATCCTTGAAGGCGCAGCTTACGCTGCTCGGTTCATGATAGATACAATCTCCTCCACAGGCATAGCAATTGAGGAACTTCGCCTTGATGGCGGCGGTTCCCGATCAGCGCTATGGCGGCAAATCCAATGTGATGTTACTGGGAAACGAGCAATTTTCACCCATGTAGACGAGGGAACCGCACTTGGCGCTGCTATCCTTGCCGCTGTGGGTCGAAAACATTACCCCAGCATAGAAAAGGCAGTGGATGAGATGGTCCACATAAAACAGGTTCACAGTCCCAACGAGGCTGATAAGCCAGTCTATGATCAGCGTTATTCTAAATGGCAGCAGCTGTTAATGAACAATCTACAAGAAATAATGAAACATGTTTAAGCGATAAGAACCACATTAAACCCACTAACAACTGCTAGGAGGAAATAGCAAAATGAGCGAGAAGGAATCAGAGAAGGTCTTGATCGGAACGGTAGCCAACTTCTATTCACATATTAGCGTTGCCGTTGTGAAACTATCTTCCAAAATACGTGTTGGCGACATGATACTCATTGAAGGCACAACCACTAACTTTGAGCAAAAAGTTGATTCGATGCAGATTGAACACAAATCCATCAGTGAAGCAAAGGCTGGTCAGTCCATTGGACTCAAAGTGATAGACAGGGTACGAATAGGAGACAAAGTATATCTTTCTGGCTGAAATTTTTTCATCCATTTGTAAGAACTGAAGGATTATTAACCCTGTTCTTCTCATTATTTTTTATTGTTGGAGGTGCTTGATGGTGGATGCCATTGATGCAATTCTAACTCGAAGATCAATCCGGTCTTTTATGCCTCAACCTGTGTCAGATGAACAGATTGACACTTTGCTAAATGCGATGATTGCCGCTCCAAGTGCAGGGAATATGCAACCTTGGCGTATTGTAGTTGTAAAAGACCCTGATGTTAAACAGATGCTGGCTATTGGTGCTCTTAAACAGGATTTTATTGCAGAAGCGCCCGTTGTCTTCGTCATTTGCAGGGTGCCCAACGAGTCTTCTTGGCGATATGGCGACCGTGGTGGTAATCTCTACTCCTTTCAAGATACAGCTACTATGGGAGAAAACCTCCTAATCGCTGCTAATTCAATGGGTCTTGGCGCATGCTGGGTGGGTGCATTCCGGGATGAGGAAGTCGCTAAAGCAATCAATTGCCCCAAGGGCGTTTATCCTGTTGCCATTATCCCTGTTGGTCATCCAAAGGAATCTGCCCGAACACCAGGTCGGCGTTCATTGAAGGATGTTGTTCGCTTCATCCCAGAGCGCTAAATAGATAGTAGATTCGAAAAAAAGACTATTACACGCCCATATAAATAACGAATCTTAATAAGTGGATTCACTAAACATACTACCATCTATGGTTCGGAGATACATAAATCGGAAGCGAAAACGACATAGAGTCGGCATTACCGGTCTAGTGGAACCCGGTTATGGAGCAATTTACGTCCGTACACCTTGGATGCAAAAACTCAAAGCAATGGGTGATAACGCTCCCAAAAATGTCAAAAAACTCCACCTAAGTCGAAAAAAGCGTTAACTGTCACAATGCTCTTTTTGTCTTGCAAATAAAACTGATCAATTGTATAAGATGGTGAAAGGCATCTCCAAATGGATAGTGAACCTGAAAGAAGACCATCTGGCGTGGTTCAAATTATTAGTCAAAATAGCGCTAACTAGATATGTTATTCTGACACTTTTTAGCAGAATACAATGGTTATTGAATTATCACGATGACATTGATTATTCTGAAAGTTATCGCTTAGGATTTTCCTATCTAGGTTAATCGCCGCGAAGGTAGAGGCGGATGCAGAGGGGAAAGACCCAGACGAAAACTGCTATCGCTGAGATTATTTCGGGGATGGCAACACCTGACCAGGGAAGGGAAATGGTGAAGTCATAAACCCATATTGCTGCCGCAATGATTGCTAGGATGAAAGCTAGTATTCCGAATTGTCGTGTTTCCTTTCCAAGCATCATTGTAACTCCATAGATTAAACCGAATAGTAATAGTGTGACGAATAGTCCGACAGAGACAGCATAGTGAAGACCAACGAATGCTTCATTAAAGAGGCCAACTCCGATGAGGAAGAATTGAGAAAGCATGAGGAAGAATCCGCCAATGACACCCGGTATCGATTTTTGTGAACGCTGAATAAGAATCAGACGAAATGCCAGTGGGAGTGTGATTATCCCACATGCTATGAGCCCCCCGTTGAAGATTGGTGCAACTGGTCGGCTTGGGTGT
>JABXGU010000385.1 GCA_016550415.1 archaeon
AAACAACTAAAAGCTGCACTAAAACTCGAATAAATATATCAAGTAAAGCGGCTGAGAAATACTATTTTATTAACTCCTTTTCACGTAAAAACAGTTAATTTTATAGAGTACTATACAGAAGAGAATACACCTTAAACGCAGGGAAACACAGTTAAACCTCTCTGTAATGTTGAGCCAGCCAAAGGAGCAACACAATTTGTGTGGTATCTTCGGAATAACTAGTAATTGGCGCAAAGATATCGGTAAGATCCTCGTCGAGTGTTCAGAGAAACTCACATACAGAGGTTATGACACAGTTGGTGTTGCCACCGTACATAAAGGAGGAATCCAGCTTCGCAAGGATAAGGGTAAATTTGACGAGGTTGCTGAAAAACTTCGATTAGCTGAAATGCTAGGCTCAAAGGGAATAGCACAGCTTCGTTGGGCAACCTTTGGCGCACCAAGTAAACTCAATGCACAGCCTCATTATGATTGCGATAAAGACCTTTGCGGTGCCCATAATGGAAACATTGTCAACTTCTTACCTTTACGAGAACAATACATCAATGAGGGTCATAATATCCGAAGTATGAATGATGGAGAAATTTGTGTTCACGCAGTAGAACGGTATTATGATAAGACAGCTGATATGGTTTCAGCAATCAGAAAAGGTTGTGAAGATCTAAAAGGAGACTATTCCTTCGCTATTATGCATAAAGATGACGACAAAGTATATGCAGTAAAAATGGGATCCAGCCTTTTCGCTGGAATCGGTGAAGGCGAAACCTGTGTGAGTAGCGATCTCCCAAGCATTCTCCCAGTTACACGTCGTATTCTGAACATCCATGATGGCGAAATGGTCATTCTTTCACCTGAAAACGTTGAAATACGCCACATAAATGATGGTTCTGTTATTGAGAGGGCTCCCTACATCTCTGATGCCGATATTCGTGTTGCTCAGAAAGGCGGGTATCCTCATTTCATGCTCAAGGAAATTTACGAACAGGTCAGCAGCGTTCGAAGCCTCTTTAGCGCTATCCGTGAACCTTACATCACACGCTTTGAGGACGCTCTCATCAACTCTGAACGTCTATTCTTCGTAGCATGTGGCTCAAGCTATAATGCTGCAATGGTTGCTAGCTATTATCTCAATGAATTAGTTGGAATACCTGCAATTCCAGTCATTGGTGGACAATTCATCTCATTATATGGCAATTCAATTCGAGAAGACGATGCTATTGTATGCGTAAGTCAAAGTGGAGAAACCAAGGACGTCATGGACGTCGTCCACCATTGCCGTGAACGCAACGTACGTATCCTAAGCATCGTCAATGTTCTAGGCTCCTCACTCACTCATCTTAGCGATATATATCTACCACTTGGCTGCGGTTTTGAAATCAGCGTTCCAGCAACAAAAACCTACACAAGCCAAGTCACCCTCTTCAACTACCTTGCCACCCGTGCAGGTATCCGTCAAGGTACACTTGCACGAAAGAAGGGAGAGACCCTTTTAGATGATATCCAAAATCGCCTTCCCACACTCATTGAACAGACTATTGCTACAACTACTATCAAAGCACGTAACCTTGCCCCTTTCCTCTCCCATTATCCCCACCTCTACGTTCTAGGATATGGCCTCAGCCATGGTGTTGCCCTAGAAGGTGCTCTTAAAATCAAAGAAGTCTGCTACATCGTCGCTGATGGAATGTATTCCAGTGAATTCAAACACGGACCCCTGAGTATTGTAGGAGACAACTACCCGATTATATTCACAATCGCTCCTCAAGATGAAGAACAGTTAATCAATCACCTTTCTGAAGTTGAATGTCGTGGTGCTCGAATTATAGTAGCCGCTGAGGAGCATAATCTCCTTCGCCGTTATGTTGCTGAAGAAGATTACCTCATTATTCCTCCATCAAATCACTTCATTAGCCCTATACTTCAAGCCATTCCTCTCCAGCTTCTAGCCTATCATCTTGCTGTACATAAGGGAATCGATCCCGATTATCCAAGGAATATCAGCAAAACACTAACTGTTCGCTAGTCCAGATAATGAGGGATTAGCGCCGCTGAAGACCATCATGTCCCCTTTTGAGATTCAAAAAATTCAGGGTATTTTCAGTTGTTACCTCTGCTACCCTTTCTGGAGTTGTATCCTTAAGTTCAGCAATTTTTACCGCAGAATGAGGAAGATTGGAAGACTCGTTTTGCTTACCTGGAAATGGAGAAAGATAAGGAGCATCAGTTTCTAAAAGCATATTATCAAGCGGCATAGCTGAAGCCACACGTTGCATTCGCCTGCGTGTAACCACACTAGTTGGCACACTCATATACCAATTTTGAACTGCTGCGACTTCAACATGATCAGGATTGTTAAAACAATGCAATTGCACACGTTGGGCTCCCTCCTCTTTTAAGACATTAATAGCGTCAAGTTCTGCTTCCCGGGAATGCACTACAAGAGGTAAGTCCAACTCAGCAGCTAACTGAATAAACTCAGCGAAAGAATGATGCTGATACTCTCGCCGCTTATCATCCTTCACCCAATAATAATCAAGTCCCACCTCACCAATCGCTACAATATTGTCAACATTCTCCCGCATCAACCGCACACAGTGATCTACCATTTTAGGGGTGGCTTGTGGAGGATGAAGACCAAAGGTAGCCCACACAAAGCCAGAAAACCGTTTGGTCAAGTCAAGAGCCTTAGAATAAAATTTTGGCTCAA
>JABXGU010000386.1 GCA_016550415.1 archaeon
AGATTAAGAGCTGAGTATTTGCCTGCGATTTATTTTGATTCATCGGTTCTCATAGATTATTGGATGACTGAAGGGTTGGAGACTGATTGGACAGAAGACCCCGTTGAGAAGATTATCAGCGAAAATGAGCCCAAGAGTCTGGTAGTTGTCAGAGAGCTATTGAAAGCAGATAAGAGACTCCAGAAAGTGTTAGAAATCAGGAAGAAACTTGTTTTCGGGCTATCGAAATTGAGTGCTGTAATTAGCCCACTAGCATTGTTGGAGTTAATGGAATGGAAGGCAGAAGCCGCCTTCAAACAATATGCTAGTGAAGCTGCTGGGGTGCATATCATCCAGAGAAAAGGTAAAAAGGAAATTGGTGATTACCTAAAGAAACTCCTTGAACTAAGACGCGACGAGATAGAAAAGGGAAAGGGGAATGAAAAAGGATATTCTACCGGATTAGAAATCCTAATGAATGATACTTGGCTAAACAGAAGCTTCGCAGAGTGCCATGGTTTGAGAGGCCTGCTGCAAGCCGATATAGTGAATTTCAAGTTAACACTTGACCAAGCTTGGCAAGAGTCGTTTGCCTATGCTTATCTTCAGCTAGGGACATCTGACATCCTTCACATTTTGCTTGCGTGGCATCTAGGATGCAACTACATAGCCAGCTTTGATGGTGATTTTCGCAGAGCTAGAGACATTATCGAAGAAGAGAGTCAGATGAAAGTTTTAACTAGCCCAGAAGATATACTGGGTGTTCTATAGCGAGCTATTCAACAATAAGCCAAGTTGTTCGCTTAACTTACTCGACCTCCGTGGGATGGTCGGCCAATTGCTAAGCCATTTCAGGAATGCTTTGAATATTAGCTCTTTGCCCTTCATTCGGTTCTTAACTTATAATGAAACTGTGAAATGTCCGAATGACAATACTGAAATGTATCAGGTAAAAATCGAAGGTCATTACAGTCAGCCAATCTCTTACTTGAACAATGCAAAGAATGTGGTGGGATTTGGTTTGATGGGATGGCATTATTTAGCGCACGCCATGGGAGGCATTCAGTCTATTCCTGCGATACTTTGTTCCAAATATGTTTCCAGACAATCGCTGTATTTAGCACAGCATCATACATCACGGTTCGATCCACATCCTCTAGAAGTTGTCTTTTACTGTGGCCTAGGACAGTTTTAAAAGGAGCCCTTGCCTCGGGGTCATCATATCGGTATTGCCCATATGGTGCGATTATGCTTGCTACGGCAAAAGAAGCCCGGCAGAGGTTGATAACCTCCAGCCAGACATCATGGCCGCGGTGAAGGTCGGGTACGGTGGTTTGCTTGAAATCCAGGCCGAATTTGCTATCGATGGCGCGGGCTTGTCCTAGAACCTCATCACTATCTTCGTGGATTCGCTCCCGGTCTGCAAGTAGGGCTTTCGGCAAGAGGTTTCTTTTTTCAAACCCTGTGCCCACTTTGCGTGACCAATGTGCCTCCAATTCCTTGTGCAGTCCCTCAGAGTAAGCTGCAAGTTTCCGTCCATCGCAGTGGCAAGGCATACACGCATCAGCCATGTAATGGCTCAACATGAAAAAGTACATAGCCGCTGCTTCCTCTTGCGTGCGCGTTTCCGGGACCATGTACTGTGCGAAACGTATATCACCGGGAATCAAATGGTCAACCCTCTCGTCTCCCATTAGGAGCAGGTCTTTCATCATTGTGCCAAGAGCCATGGCACGGTTTGGGAGGTGTTGACCGGGTTTGGGTACATCACCCTTGTAAGGTGTATCCCACCACTCGTCGTCCAGTGATCTGTCGCTCTGAAGAAACTGTGCCGTCATGCGGTACATACCAATACGTTCGAGCAATACTTCTTTCCGCGTGATGAAACGCTCTCTCTGGCTACCTGTGTAGGGCTCCATCTTAAGAACGTGATTGTCAGTAGCAGAACCAGCCCCACCTATTTTGGCAGCAGCTTGGTCAGGGATCCACGTACCAACCGATGCTTCCCGCGCATGCGGCTTCAGGAGTTCCACCAGGTTCTTCTCCTTATTCTCATTCTCCAGAAGCGCGATGGCGCGAATGGCAATCCAAGAATGTGTCCGTTGATTCATTCGCATCATCCTTTCATTTGAATAGTCTGACTGAAAAACAGCAAAATTCTTTGTGAATACTACCTCCAGTCTGTCCCCTTTTTCTTATAGGGACTATTCTTATTAATACCATTATACCGCTATCTAAGTAGTTGTCAATAGTTTTTTGTGCGGCGTCCAAGACATACTACGGAGTTAAGGAGCAGCGATACATCTTAAGTGTGCAACTAAGTAACATTCCATTGTATTGTATTTATCACTTTGCCATCCATAGCAAATGAGGCAGATCTAGAATAGGGCCTCGGCGGGATTAAACAACCTTAATAAGTTACCTGGCAATCTTTGCCCTTCGCCCTTCGGCGTTTTCTGAGCCAGATTACCAAAGGCGAAATTGAATTTATTACTTAACGCCTGAGGCGGACTTAAAGCGCGAATAGAGCCGCGGCGGGACTTGACAATCTTAATAAACGGTGTATGATGTATTTAATAGTGTAAGTTTAGGTTATTACAAGCTTCTTAGGATTCTGCTAGATTCATATCAAGTATTGGATGACCCGAACCCCAGCTAAAAATTTTGAGAAAGGAGGTCATCCAATGAGTTTTCAGGACAAAACGATCCAGTGTGCCGATTGTGGGACTGACTTCACCTTCAGCGCTGAGGAACAAGAGTTATTTCAAACCAG
>JABXGU010000387.1 GCA_016550415.1 archaeon
AACCGTGACCATACAGATTGCTGCGGAGGTGGAGGTATACTTCCCAAAGCCTTTCCCAATCTAGCCACTGAAGTTGGAAAACACCGAATTGAGGAATCAATCCAAACTGGCGCACAATATCTCACCAGTGCTTGTCCCAACTGTAAACAACATTTTACCAATAGCCAAGATGCAATGAGTAACCCTAACAAACCGAAACCAATTGATATTATGGAACTAATCGCACATTCACTCAAATAAGATGGTTCATCAACTTAGCTAGCCTCATTTTCCATTTCTAGAATAGTCAAGCTATTCTTAAACAATCTAATATAGAAAAATTCTCGGACTAAGGTTCTGTTTTCATCATCTCAGAAATCGCACCAACTAATCCAAAAGATATCCCATTGAAGGCTTCAGCATACTGGTACTTCGCTAGCTTACCAGTATTCTGTGCTGAAATAGTTACCCAGAAACGAGTAGCTTCTCTCCAATCCATCTTCTTCAGAATGGGGATTTCCATATTCGCTAGCTTAAGGCGATGCTGAGTCTCCTCCAGCAACATATGCATTTGGCTTTCATACTGTTGAAGTGCCTTTATCTTGGTCTCCAGCACATCTGTGATGTCAATATAGGTGTTGGGCTTTGGACTGTTCCACCCATACAGCTTAAATACATAATGGGGTTTTAGTCCCCGTTTTTGGTGTTCAGGATAATATAGGTGGTAGTGACTTGTGAAACAGGCCTCGAAAATAGTTCTACCTGCGGCACGATGGTCGGGGTGTGGCTCATAAGGACAGTTAGGATCGAAGCTGAAAACAATATCTGGGCGAACCCTTCTGATTACTTCAGTGTATTGGCGTCGAAGCTCTAAACCTGCTGTGAGTTCACCATCTGGAATACCAAGATGAATCACTTCTTTTATCCCAAGGATTTTCGCTGCTTTTTGCGCTTCATCTTTTTCAATATCAATCATCTTTTCCAAGATCATTTCTTGATTCAGGGTTCCTTTTTCTCCGTATGTAGAACAGAGGTTGAAGATTGTATGACCCTGGGCAACGAGCTTGGCAATAGTACCCCCCGCAAAGAAGGCTGCATCGTCAGGATGAGCTTCTACGATAAGGATTATCATGGGTTTCTTTGAAGAGAAAAGTTCATCATTCATGGTAGCCACAACACAAAAGCTAGATTCAGTATTTCTTTAATATTAAGGTGAATCTGGGTATTGACATTTATGGTGGTGTAAAGGACAGTGCCTAAGAATAATGCTCATACTGAACCAGTAACCTTCCAGATTGGCGGTTGTATCATTGGTGGCCGAAGAGGAGAATACCCAACTGCCATCATGCTTTCCATCTTCCATCAAGGAGATAGAATTGTCACCAACCATAAAACGGGCGTTTTCGATAAAACCCGTGCCCGTCGCTACCTCAACCGCGCCCTAAAGCTTAGTACAACCACTAGGAATCCCCTAATCCTTGATATCCTTGCTGAAACACCACAAGCAATGGAGAATTATCTAACATTCATTGCTGAAGCTGCACCAACTACCCCTTTCCTGATAGATAGTGCCTCCTACGAAACTCGTCTAGCGGGTGTCAAATACATTGCAGAAACTGATCGTGCTAAACTTGCCATCTATGACTCCATCTCTCCGAAAACTACAGATGAAGAACTAGATACTCTACGTACTGCAAAAATCGAATCTGCCGTTATCCTCGCACACAACCCCACTATTCTCGAACCGAATGGTCGTCTTCAGGTCCTGAATGGAACATCAAACCAAGAAGGACTACTAGCAAAAGCGAAACGTGCTAACATCACAAAGCCCCTTGTGGATACCGTAGCACTTGACTTGGCAGGTCTTAGTATCGCCGCCGCTGCAATGCCCATTGTAAAACACGAACTCGGACTTCCAGTTGGTGCTGGTTCAGCAAATAGTGTCTCCCTCTGGAAGCGAGGAAGAAAAATCTCACCTGCTGCCAAACGTTATCTTGCACCTGCCCTATGCACATACCTACAATGTTGCGGAGCTAACTTCATTTTACCAGGTCCACTTCGCAGAGCTCCCCGCTTCTTCACAGCAATCTCAGTAACAGATGCATTACTTGCCTATGCTTCCCCAAATGAAGACTTTCCACCGCCCCCTCCAAAGACAAAGAACCATCCTCGCTATACTGTCCTCTGAAAACATTATTTTATGAACAGCTATCAGATGCATTTTAAGCTAGTCTTCACCAAAATCAGTCAAACTTCTTTGAGAAGGTGCTTCTCGCTCCTCTCGTCTTTCCTCCTCTGTTTTAGCAT
>JABXGU010000002.1 GCA_016550415.1 archaeon
AATCTGGACCTTTTCCTAATCGGTCACTCTATGGGGGGTCTCAACAGTCTAGCATTTGTAATCGAACATCCTGGAATTTTCAAGGGAGTAATCGCTTCATCACCTTGGTTAGGTACTGTAATTAAGGTTGGAGGTGCAACACTACTCATTGCTGGCTTAATTAGGCGGTTGAAGCCAACAAAGAAATTGTGGAATCAAATAATCCTAGAGCATCTGACTCATGACCAAAAGGTGCTTGCATCTCTTGAGGCTGATCCTCTTTATTCCAAGTATATTACTGCACGTTGGTTTTTTGCTATGAGAAAGGGGCAAAATGACACTCTAGAAGGTGCACCAGAACTTCGTATACCCTGCTTGTTTCTTCTGCCAAGTGATGATAAAATCGCTGACATTAATGTTACAAAAGCATTCTTTGAGGCTGTAACATCAACAGATAAGACTTTCAGGGAATATAGCGGGTTCTATCATGAACTCTTCAATGAAGTGGACAGAAAAATCGTTTTTAAGGACATCCTTGATTGGCTAAACAAGCACCTTTCTGCTACCTAATTCAAAACCAATTGTGTGTGTTTGCGTTTATGAAACTGATACACACTAAGATGATGTAGTGGCATAATTTGTTGTGGGGAGAGTTCAAGCAGCTAAATAGCTCCCATTAGATTTCAATAGTTCACTCTTTAACAATTTGGCTGGTCCATGTGGAGTATTCTATTTCAACTTGCACTATTGACTATTTGCGGTGTTCTTTTGCTTGGTTACAATTCCTTGCCCTTTCCATATGGGTCCACAGGTTTGCGTGCGGCTAGAGCATGCTGGGCAATTTCTCGTATCTCCTTATCGGAGTCTTTTGTTGCTGCTTGGAGTAATCCAATGACCTTGGAATCATCTATATTTTCTATTATTTGAACTATGAGCTTTCGCATTGATGTTTCTTTGTTTTGTAATCCAGTTTCAAGGATGTGTAGACCATCTAGCTTACCAAATAGAGCCAGTCCAAGTGCAGCCCATAATCGAATATCTTCTACCTTGTCATTTAATGCTCTAGTAAAAGAGGGAATAGCCTTTGGGTCAGCCAATCTAAAAAGCTGGATCACAGCAAGATTTCGGGTTCTATTGTTCTTTTCAGTTTCTAGGGCTTTGATTAATCCATCTATGTCACCTGAATCATGCATGCTCTCTAGTTTCTGAACAACCTGTTCCCAATTCGCTGGGGTCACTGACTCAACTAATGCATCCGTCAATTGTTTCGCTCGACTTCGAAAACGAAACGTGCAAACCAGCAAAATCGTTCCTCCTATGAAAAATGAACCTGGCATCGAAATTAACGATAGAAGGATGAGTAGACTAATTCTATGCGTATATCGCACTAGCCAGTGAGTAATGAATGAAATGAAACCAAACACAAGCATTAGAATCCAAAAAATTGTACCACTGCCAATGTATCCATTTTCGAAATTGTAATACGTGGTAAACCCAGCAATCATCATAGTAAACATGCCAAATATGAGGCACAGAGCTCTTCCACGCGCAAAAAGAAGTCGGAGAGATCGAAGCGAATCATCTGGCATCTTTCATGACCTCAAAAACAGTATATTGTCTTTCTATTAATATTTTTAAAATATTACACCATTGATTTGATGGAAGTAAGGAATATGGCATTCATCTACCAGAATTATGCAAATTTTTGCCCAGAAAAGTGCTATACCGGCGTTTCCTTTGCATCACATTTTCCGTGTTTAAGTAGCCATTTGTAAGGGCAGTCTCGATCTTCAATGCGTGGTTGGATTCTCGATTTAACTATCAAAAAGGATGATTTGATTCTGTGGCTTCGCACCGCAGAACAATGTATTCCCTTGCACATGTCCTATCAGCCATGCTTCTACTTACATGCACCGGGCATCTGCTTCGAAGATTACGCCCCGATGATTAGCAGTCACCCTCACGTCGCCAAGGTAATGCCCGAATTTCATCGGCTTCAACTACGTCGTCCACCACGTCCAGTCCTCGCCGTCTACGTCGACTCCTCCTTGCACTTTGCCAGAGTTGTGCAGGAGTTGAAACCCCTCGTCATACCCAGATTTCAACTCTACAACAGTGATTTGCCAGTCACTCAACTCTGGCTCCTAGAACAGCAACACTACCCCTTCGAACAGGTGGAGGTTCATACCGACGAAGCGGGTCACTACATCAAGCAAATCGACTCCTGTGACTCTAGATTCGCCATTGACTACCCTCTACCTGACTTTCGCACTGTGAACCTCGCCTTAAAAGATGGAAACCTCTTCCACGCCACCAGCTCCGATGGAGAAGCTCTTCAGACAACCGAGCCGCTCATACTCCAAGACTGGATTACCGAAAAAGACCCCGATATTCTCTTCACTGAAGATGGTGATGCCCGTGTCTTCCCCACACTGATTAGCCGCGCCCGCCAAGCCGGAGTCCTCCACCAGCTCTCATTGAATCGTGATCAAAGCCCCCACATATACCCCAATCAATCTTTGTCCCCCGGACGCACCTTGTATCATTACGGTGGGCCAGTCTTCTATCGTCCGCACCCTTACTTGCTCCGGGGACGATTGCACCTCGACCGCAACCACATAACCTACGATTCATTTGATGGATTGGTGGAGGCTTGCCGGCTCACCAGTTTTCCTCCTCAACAGGCTGCCCGTAATAGCCCTGGTACAGGCATAAACATGCTGCAGATGCAGGAGGCTCTCAGACGTGGCGTTCTTATCCCTGAAACCAAGGCAACGCCGGAGGCTGTTAAAACTGGCACTGAACTTCTTTGTGCAGACCGTGGTGGTCACACCATCTCGCCTATGGTAGGTGTCTTTAGCGATGTTGGTGAGTTAGACTTCTCCTCTATGTACCCCTCGTTGATGGTTAAATACAACATCTCGCCTGATGCCCTTTTCTGCGACTGTTGCCAAGACGATGCCACCATAGTACCTGAGGTGGGCTACCGTCTTTGCCATCGTCAAACCGGCATTGTACCTGCCTTTCTCGAACCGCTTCTGAAAAAACGTATAATCTACAAGAAGCGAAGACATGAGAATCCTATATACGAGTCTCGTAATCAGGCATTGAAATGGTTGCTAGTGGTTTCATTCGGTTATCTTGGATTCCGAGCAGCAAGGTTTGGTCGCGTGGAAGCATATGAGTGTGTCACAGCCTACGCTCGACAAGTATTGCTGCAAACCAAAGCATTGTGTGAGCACAAGGGTTTCCGCGTGCTGCATGGAATTGTTGATTGTGTCTGGTTACAGAAACCTGGTACCACAGTTGAAGATTATGTGGAGTTGAGCGATGCAATTCATGAGGCTACAAAGCTCGAAATCGAGTTTGAAGGGCGGTACCGATGGATTATGTTTCTTCCCTGCCGAGGACAAGCCTATGGTGCACTCACCCGCTACTGTGGTGCCAAAGAAGATGGAACCATCAAAGTGCGAGGAATAGAACTTCGACGTAGTGATACGCCTCCCTTTGTTAAGCAGTTCCAGCACGATCTTCTGACAAGAATGGCAGGCGCTGATGATGCCGAAGAGCTGCAACACCTTGTCCCCGAATTGCTACTAATTGCCGATGAGTATATAGAACGTCTCCGCAACAGGGATGTTTCAATTGAGGAGTTGGCTATAACGCAGCACATCAGTCAAGCTCCCGAAGATTACCAACAGCAGTGCAGCCAAGCCATCGCAGCTGAACTCACCATACGCTACGGACAGGAACTTCATCCTGGGCAATGCGTCTCCTATGTTCATACAAATTCCCATGCTCGTCATCCACTACGTCGCGTCGCTCTTCCGGACACGCCTGATGCAGCTAACTATGACACAGAAAAATACATTGAACTCCTCCTTCGCGCCGCAGATACACTCCTTGCACCGCTAGGCTGGAACTATGAAAAGCTATTACATCACTTCAGTGGTGCACCACAACAAACCCTTCTCCAATTTATACCCTGGCAGCAGTAGTACTATCATTCGCATACATCATAAAATATGTCTATAATTAGTATAGGCATTCTTAATTTTCAACTATTTTTTAATTAGAATTCTGAAAAATTCTAGTTATACACCTATTTTTAAGGAGAAATGATAGAAACCTGTAGAAGCCGTAATCTGCGGTGAAATTAGAATCTATATAGGAAGAAGATAAAAAATGGCAAAAAAAACTGAAATAGCAAAAGTTGGCGAACTTCTAGTTCTAATCGGTGCAATAATATCGTTGATTTTCGGAATACTAGAAATCCTAGCTATCGGAACCTTTGGCTTAGGCATATGGAGCATTGGAAGCCTAATACCAGGCATTGGTGGTCTTATCCTTGGCATTGTTCTTATCATCATTTCTTTGATAACACTTGCTACATCTGGTGTCATCAAGTTCCCCTACAAGCTAGAGAAGAACTGGATTATGCTTCTGATACTTGGCATCGTACTTCTTGTCTTGGGCGGAGGCATTGGTGCCATATTGGTTATCATTGGCGCAATCCTGATGATCTTCTAAAGGAAGAGGGATTCTATTCCCTCTCTTTCCTTTTTTTAAAAAAAGGATGAACAATTCATCAATCATAGATAATTCCCAATTATTCCATTTCGTTCTGGAGTAATAATTTGCATAAAATGATAATGAGTATTAGAGAATTGATTAGCAGTTTTGAAGCTATCCTTCAACTAGACGTGTTATTCGTGTTGCCGCTTCACGTATCCGGTTTGGAGGTGCTGACCCAAAACTGATTCGGATATTGTCTGGGAAAGCTTTCCCAAACTGCTCTCCTGGGACAACGATGACACCAACCTTTTCAAGAGATGCTTTCGCAAATTCTGGTCCGGTCATTCCAGTTCCTTTTAC
>JABXGU010000388.1 GCA_016550415.1 archaeon
TGATCAATTATGTCCAATCAAATAATAATTATCGGATGTGGTACAGCTGGTGCAGCTACAACCTTGATGGCTCGAAAAACCAGCCGTGATGCATCCATTACAATTCTACAGGATGAATCTTTTCCTGAATACAGTCGATGTGGGCTTCCCTATACGGTTAATCACAAAATTCCAGAATTTAATAATCTGATTATTCATGCTCCAAAGTTTTATTCCAGCAATCTTGTCGGTGCTGATTTGCGTCTCCGGACACGTGCAGTAAAAGTAGATACTAAGACTAGGACCGTACAGGTGGAAACAGAGGAGGGTGATGGTGAATCTCTCTCATATGATCAGCTAGTATTTGCCACTGGCGCTAGTCCAAGCACACCGCCGATTAAGGGGCTTGATGCTACACATGTTTTTCGTCTCCACACATTAGATGATGCCCGTAGACTCCAAGCAGCTGCAGGGAAGGGCAAGAAGGTTGCAGTGATTGGAGCAGGGTTAGTTGGTTTGGAAACCGCTGAATCTTTGCATTCTATGGGTCTAAAAATCACTGTGATTGAATTCCTTGATTCAGTATTACCTGCAATGTTAGACAAGGATATGGGCGAGCTAATTACAGATCGGATGGAAACTAAAGGAATTACTGTGAAACTGGGAACTGCTGCAAAAGAGGTTCTGGATACGCAAGTGCGCGTCGTTGGCCGTACATCAGAAAAGGAGGAGGATGTTCCAGCTGACCTAGTTATTGTTGCGACTGGTGTTCGTCCAAATGTGAAACTCGCAACTGAAGCAGGGCTGAAAATTGGTAATAGAGGCGGCATTCTTGTAGATGAAAGGATGAAGACCAGTGACCCACACATTTATGCTGCTGGGGATTGTGCTGAACACCTTGACCTTGTAACAGGTCAAACAATTGTCTCAGGGCTTGGGACCATTGCACTTCGACAGGGAGAAGTAGCTGGTATTAATGCCGCAGGAGGAAACGCTAAACTTCCTGGAGTGGTTTTATCACGTACTACTCACCTCTTTGGTCTAGAAATTGCGGGGATCGGGCCTACCCGCGTTGCTGCTGAACGTGCTAACTATTCTATTTTAGCTGGCAAATTCAAAGGCGGGACAACTGCAGAGTATTATCCTGGTGAACAAAGTGTATCCATCAAACTACTCGCTGATAAGGAATCAGGACTCCTCCTTGGTGGTCAGGTGATTGGTCCATGTGCTCATCAACGTATTAATGTACTTAGCGTAGCCCTTGCAGCTAAGATGACAATTCGCCAAGTTGCTGATTTGGAAACCTGTTATGCTCCTCCAGTGGCTCCCATCCGCGAACCACTCACACTGGCTGCTCAAATCCTAGCTCTCCGTTATGCTCGTTTAAAGGAGAGAGAGTCAAAGTAAAAACGAAATAGCATCAACTTTCAGTCAGAGTACCGTGGGTTGATTCTTTCACTTTGTTAACTGGAGGAAGTGGACAGAGCAGCTAATGCATGGGTCATAGGCACGAATGAGCATGTTTAGTCGAAGTTCAGCTTCTTCGTGGGAGAGTTCCTTCAATTGAGGAATAAGGCTGTGGACATCTGCTTCGATGTTAGCATAATTCATCGCGGTAGGAGTAATCACATCTGCAGCTGTCACCTTTCCATTTGCATCTATAGAATACCTATGGGCAAGCACTCCTCGTGGAGCCTCAACAGTTGCAGCACTGGTTCCAGCCCGCACTTTGTATTCCACAATTTCTGGTTTCAACTTCTGTTCAAGAAGCCAGTCCACAATTTCTATGGATTGCTCAAGGTAGTGAAGATATTCAATAGACTGTCCAATGTTCATCTTGAAAACGTCATAATTAGGTAATTTCAATCCTACCTTCTTGACCATTTGACGAGCCCTATCTCGTAATTGATTCGAAGCGATATTTAGACGCGCCAATGAACCTACAAGATATGGTTTTCCGTTGATTTCACTAAACTTAGCATGGGAGTAAGGAACATTCCGTTCATTGATGAGGTTCAAATAATCATGTTCTGGAACTTTTGCATCACCATCAGTGGCAAGATCACCATCATGAATTGGATATTCATCAGTATTTTTCACTGCCAAATATTGCGTTCGCCGAATTAACTTTGGCTCAGAAAAACTACCCATCAACTCGATTTGTGCTTCTGCATCAGGAATGGCATCACTTAATCGTTTATGGATATTCGCTAGCTGGGAATGGGTTGGAACATGGGTGAAACCTCCGATGACGGCACAAAGTGGATGAGTATGTCGACCCCCGATGAGTGCCATTAAATCATTACCTAGCTTCTTTAGTCTTAGAGCCCTCTCAACCTCTGGATGGAATTTAGGAATCATCTCGATGACATTATGTTTTCCTACATAGTCTGGAAGGGCAAGGAAATTGATATGAAGTGCATGGCTTTCAAGCATATCACCGAGGAGCATAAGCTTTCTTAGTGCAATGGTTGTTTCTGATGGCACAATATCCATTGCTGCCTCGACTCCACGCAACGCTGCGACAGCGTGAGAATGGCTACAAATGCCACAGATTCGTGACATAATATGAGAAACCTCATCGTACTTGTGGCCACGCAGGAAGGATTCGAAAAGACGGGTACCTTCGGTGACTCGCATTTCAATTCGTGGTTCCATACCTCTACGGAGTTCTACGAAGAGATTTCCATGTCCTTCGACTCGTGCGATATGGTGAATATCAAAGGTTACCTGAGCCATTCAATTGTCAACCTCTTTTTCAGTTCTTTAAGGAAATTCTCTGAGGCAGCGTTGAACATTCTGAACTTCCGTACAACAGTATCAAAGCTGGCTCCCTTGGCAGAGAACACATCAATTTCAGAGTCAACATTTGCTTGAGATACAGGACCCCAGCAGCCTTCACAAGGAAAGCCAACACTTGGACAACGCGCACCGCACCCTGCCCGAGTTATTGGACCCAAACACAACTGTCCCTCTTTTATTAGACAAATATTCTCCTTCAGACGACACTCAACACAGACAGGATAATTTTTCTGACGTGGTTCTGCCCCTGTAAGCAAGGCAATAAGAAGTTCTATGAATTCCTCGCCACTTATAGGGCAACCATTCAATTCGTAATCGACATGAACATGAGATCTTAGAGGAAGTATTTCTGGCAATGTCTTAAGGTGGGAGGCTTCTCCGTATGCTGCTTGTTTTAACTCCTCAATATTAAGACCATTCCGTATAGCATTAACTCCACCTGTTGTGGCACAGGCACCCATGGCTATTAGGATTTTTGATTTCTCACGCAACTCCTTCAGAAGAGCAAGTTCATCTTCGTTCGTTACTGACCCCTCTACGAAACAAATATCATAAGGTCCAGGATGTTTGGAGGAACTTCCCATACGAAATTGGACCAGGTTAATGTGACTAAGAATTTCGAGGAGTCTATCCTCTTGGTTTAGAATCTCCAATTGGCAGCCTGCACAACAAGTTAATCCATAGAAGGCTACAATGGGCTTATCCTTATTTTGTGGCTTATTTCCTCTCGTGCTTATCGTCAATTTAAACTGCACCTCTCAAATTCTTTGCATCACCATAGCTGAAGACTGGTCCATCTTTGCAGACGAATTTTGTGCCCACCAAACAATGGCTACAGTGACCAACGCCACATTTCATTCGTCGTTCCAGTGACAAATAGATTCGATTATCAGGAAAGCCAAGCTTCTCCAACTCACGGATTACGAATCGGTACATGACAGGTGGTCCACAAATAAGGGCATAGGTGTCCTTTGGAGATATTGTAGTACGGTCAAAGAGAACTGTAACCACTCCAATGTTACCTGCCCAGCAATGCTCATCATCTCGGTCGACAGTTGCTATATATTCTACATCTCGCCGATTAGCCCAGACATAAAGGTCGTCCTTGTAGAGAAGCTCTTCTGGGCATCTAGAACCGTAAAGAATCTGGAACTTTCCATAGTCTCCACGGTTCTCAAGAATCTGTAGAATTACAGGTCGGAGTGGAACCAGTCCGATACCACCTCCCACCACGACAACATTCTTTCCCTTCAACTTCTCCATTGGCCATCCATTTCCAAAGGGACCACGCATTCCTACAATACTACCCGGTGACAATTTTTTGAGTGCTTTTGTGAGTAAGCCAACAGAACGGATACAAAGTTCGAAGGTGTCTGTTTTATTAGGTGAAGAACAAATTCCAAAGGGTGCCTCCCCAAATCCGTAAATCGAGAGAAGCATAAATTGACCTGGTACAAAACTGAATTCATTCTGATGTTCCTTGTTCACGAATTCGAATGTATAGAGGTTAGTATCTGGGGTCTGAATCTTAACATCAACCAACCGAGTTAAATTATGTTGGTATGGATTCTGTGTGTCAGGTGATGTAAACGCCTTCGATGTCATTTTGTCAGTTTCCTCCTTTTTGAATATCTTTTAGGAGTTCAATCATTTCGATGTCTGCTGGGCAGGTTTGAGTACATCTTCCGCAGCCAACACAGCCAATCTTGCCAACTTGTTCTGGTTCAGCACGGAATTTATGATAAATTCTGAATCTGATACGAGAGGGAATTGTAGGACGGAAGTTATGACCTCCTGCCACTAACGCAAAATCTACTAATTGACATGAATCCCAAGAACGCAGACGAACGCCTTCTGATAATGAAAGGTCTATTTGATCTCGAACATCGAAGCAAAAGCAAGTTGGGCAGACCATTGTACAGGAGCCGCAACTAAAGCA
>JABXGU010000389.1 GCA_016550415.1 archaeon
CCTTGGAGAGGTGGAACGAGTGTCGAAGTACCAATTAATGCTGTTATAGGTTTTATTTCATGCTTTGCGGTTTGGCTGATTGTTGTTTTATTCAAACCCTTTGGGCGTATAGGTGGCACCCTCTGGTTCCTGATTGGACTCACACTCTATGTTATTTATCGTAAACGACGTGGACTTCCGCTACGTTCAATAAAGACAGATAAATGAGTTTGAATTGCTTCAAATGGAATAACATTCCAATACGCAGTTATTTGTATAATCTTTAAATCAAAGAGTACTGTATAGAATAATATTAGGTTGAGTTTTCATGAAGTAGTGATGTTTATGTCGATTAGTAGAAGATGGTCGAGATTTAATCAATCTAACATAAAGAAGATACCCAATATCTATGGTGCATACGAACTTGCTGATTCAAATAAGATAGTCATCTATATCGGTCAGGGCCAACTCTTTGATCAATTGCAAAAGCACTACCTGGCGTCACGACGAGAGGGTTCATGTTTTAAGGCGACACGGCAGTTCCGAATTCAAGAATCAGGAGGTAAAGCTCGTGCTCAGCAACGAGCACGCGTTCTGTTACAGCAGTTCAAGACTAAGTATAAGAAGCCTCCACGCTGCCAATCAGCTAAGTAAGTAAAGAAATGATTAGTAGAGGTACATAATCCAGGTCTCCTCTGTGTTTAAGTCAATTATGTGATCTCTGCTATTTGAGGTGATTCTCCTTTGGTTCCTGTTGAGTCTTATTATGATAGAATGTACTTGAAAGAAGCTCGAAGGCTGCGAAGGGACCCTTACCATCAATTGGAATTCATTATCACCATGCATCATCTGAAGAAGTTCCTCCCCAAGAAAGGGTATGTTCTTGACCTAGGCTGTGGACCCGGAGTATATGCTGTTGAATTAGCTAAACTGGGATATGATGTGGCTCTAGTTGATGTGAGCAGCAAACTCCTGAATGTGGCTGAACGACGAATTAAAAAAGCAAAATTACAGGACCGATTGAAAACAAAGATCAAAGCTAATGCAACTGATCTCTCTTCATTCGGAGCTAGCACATTTGACGCTATCCTATCATTTGGTCCATTCTATCATCTGCCCGAATTAAAAGACAGGAAAAAGGCCCTAAAGGAGATGGTTAGGGTAGCAAAACTTGGTGCAAGAGTTTTCGTAGCTTGCGTCAGTTACTTTGCTGTACTTGGTCGAGTTCTTACCCGTCATGGACACGAACTCACTGACCCAAATCATCAAGAGATGTTTGAAGAAGGAATACATCGTGCCAAATGGCATAAAGATCCAAATGCATTTCCAGACGCCTATTTTAGTAAACCCTTAGAATTGAGGGATTTTCTAGAATCTGGTGGATTAAGAACCATCGGCTTGTTTGCTTGTGAGGGGCCATCAACACATCTGGATGAAGAAACGAATCGCCTTTCCAAGGATAAGAAGGCTTGGGAGAAATGGGTGGAACTCGTTCTAAAATGCTCTGGAGAACCTTCAATAGTGGGAGCTAGTGAGCACTTCCTTTGGATTGGCGAAAAACCACAAACTGGATGAACAAAACTACCTATTCTGTTGTTTGAGGAATTCCTCAATTTCATGACCAGTTGGGCAGCCTGCCCTACCACCATACTGTGTTGTCTGTAAGGCTGCACATGCTGCCGCTCTTTTCATTGTCTCTGCAAGGGTGAGTTTTTTCATGTAGTAATGAATGAATGCTCCAGCATAGGCATCTCCTGCTCCTGTAGTATCGATTGCCTCAACTTTGAAGATGGGTTGATGAAGCGTTTCCTGGCTTGTGGCAGCAAAAGCACCCTTTGTGCCAAGTGTGACATTGACGACTTCATTTCTTCCTTTAACTATAGCTTGAACATTAGTTATCTTTGGCTTAAGGTCAAAGGTCTGCTCGAAAATCCCCTGACTCATAAAAACAAAGGAAAAACTGTTCAAACGCTGTTTTGCCCCAGATTTTGATTCAGCAAGAAATTCAGCGCTAACATCAAAAGAAGATTTAATTCCACGCTTTTGACAGACTTCTGAAACCTTCATAGCGACTCCAGCTGAGCCACCCGATATATGAACAACGTCTGCTCCTTCCAATAATTTAGGTGTGATTTCTTTGGGAGAAAGTCTACTGTTTGCCCCCAGATAACGAATTTTCATTGTTTGTCCTTCATTATCTACCAAGATGATGACAAAGCCCGTTTGGAGGTCTTTTTCTTGGATAACTCTTGAGACATCAACACCTTCCTCTGCCAAGGTTCGGAGGGCTTCCTTACCCTGAGAGTCTTTTCCAACATGACCAAAGAATGCAGCTTTTGAACCAAGCCGACTAACACTAACAACAAAATTGCCTGCACCTCCTCCCGGAAGAAGACTGAGATTCGAAATCGCAACTTTGTCGTCTGGACCTGGCAACTGGGGAACCGTGCAGATCCAATCAATATTGATGTGACCAACGGATAGAATCATTTGTTACTAGCCTCAGTTATCATCACATATTTGTTAGTGGTGGTGTGATTCTTTTTCTCAGTATCTCCTTCGTATATCCTAAAAAATACTTGAATTACTGAAGTGAAGAATTTGTTTCACTATTCTAATGCTTCCTGAAAATAAGTTTTCGACATGCTTTAGTATCGTGTATAAAGATACTTGTGATTGGATTGGTGTTGAGATAATGTCGTCTCGTATTAGTCGGGCTGCTCGTCACATTGGTGACATTCTACGTATGAGTGCTGAAGATCAAATCCAGAATTATTCGACTCGGTTTAAAGCGTTAAGAGGAGTCTATGACTCATTCTTGAAAGATTTACTGGTCACTAACTTCGATGTTTCCGAAGCTCACAAAGTTGCTCAGTCCTTCTTCGGTAAGACTACGATATCCTTCGCTGCCATTGATGGAACTGAGTATGTCCAGCCCCTCTTTGACCTTCTGGTCTTTTTTGCAGGTTCATATACGAGTCGTGGCACTATCACCATTCACCCAGACAAGCCTCCCACTATTGACTATATGGGAAGTTATACGAAGGGGACAGCCACTGTTTCCACTGTTGCTCCTGTCTATATCAGTAAGGTTCCAGATATTGATCAAGAATTTTTTGACCCAGTCGATGGTGAAGTCATCATTGAGCGACCGCTGAGTGATCAGTATATCATTGATAATTCCAGTATCGCTGATGTCCTCATGACCTTCTCTGAATATTTTCTTGCTTACAAAATTGCCACGAGTCCAGTGCAGAAAACGCAGTTACTCTTAATTGACCGCACACTAAGTGGCTCCCATTCCTCTATCCTTTATGATACAGCTAAACACCATCACTGGCGCCGCAATCTCGGCATGCTTGGATACCAAATTGAGGGAACTCCGATAACCACAGAGGATCTCCTCTTCTGTCGCCATCGTATTCTCAATCCAGAGTTAGGTCTACCCCCCTCTCGAAGCGACTATCTCTCCTATGCCATTCTATATCTCTTAGAACAAAGCCCTCGTGCACTCAAATTTGATACACTTTGCACCCAGTTAGAACTTGACACACAGGCCCGACGTGACCGAGCCTCCAAATACCTTGCCAGATCGATGAAGGAGGGCTTCATAAGCGAGCGACGAGGCTACTATAAACTAAAGGAACCATTCAAGAAATCTTGGCGTCGCATTAAACACCTGGTCATAACACTTGGGAACCAAATCTTCTCGGAAACACTTCCCAAGGACCCCCTAGAAAGCCGGAATCGACTACAAATCCGTAAAGATGGACGATTTGCCTGGCTTACCACTCTTGACATATCATTCTTGACTCTTTTCTGTCTCTACATGTTAATTGAGGAATGCTGGCAACGCCATATCCTCCTACTTGGCATAACAAAGGATACTGCAGCTCGTGACTTCAAACGCCAACTAATCCCAATACTATGGCAAGCCAAACTACTTCGGAAACCCCGAAATAAAGACGCCTTTGAACGAGCTCCCAATACTGACCGCATGATATTACAAGCTATAAGTCACTTCTCAGCTAGCCAGCTCTCTGTTCCCTGGGCAACAATCGAATACGATGCTGCATTTCGGACAATGGTGAATGATCGCCATAAACCTCCACGCACTCACTTTGTTGGAGGCGCCCGACGCAACAGAATAAGCCTTGAAGGCACCTTCTTGAAAAGTTATATTCAACTCACAGAAGCGCAAAGCGACACAAAACTTCGCAGTAATGTCCTATTTATTGACCGCATAGCCTACCCAGAATTCGATGGAACCACAGAAGACAATCGTATAACATTCAATCAAGAATATGGTCGAGCTACAGAACCAGTCAAAGTACTCCTTTATCGGGATAACACAATTCCAAATCCCGTCCAAACACTTACCATGACAATACTCAGCTCCCTAACTGGTCCCTCCATACCTGAAGCCTTCGGACA
>JABXGU010000390.1 GCA_016550415.1 archaeon
TATGGGATGCGGATCAAAGGTCATGACGACTGATTGACCATGGATAACCTTTGCCCTCTCCATCACCTTATCAAAAAGAGCCAAATGCCCCTTATGAACACCATCAAAATTTCCTATGGTCAGGACGGGGTTCCTGAGAGGTTCTATCAGTTCTTTGAGATCATAAACGATATGCATTGATAACCCTTCCCCGCAGAGAAGACCCCCATAAAATCAAGTTGCCAAAATCCCCCATCAAATCTATTGATGACTAATGATAATGACGAATTTTGTTCAATCCCTGGTGTACCAGCAAGGTGTTAGATGCAAGTCGCAGATCCCGGACTTAGAGCGGGGGCACCGAGGAGTGCCGACTGAGGCGTATAAACAATACGCCGCAAGGAGAAGCGATCGCCCGTCCTCCGTAGCAAGCTACTGCGGAGGATGGAAAGGCAACGCAACAGATGACACCTTGAGGGTGGATCAGGAGTTGAGTTCTATCTTGACAAAACTAAGTTCGTAATATAAGTATTTGTGAAAAAAATATCAACCCATTTCCTTGCCGAAGTGGCGGAACTGGTAGACGCGCTAGGTTCAGGGTCTAGTGCCCGTACGGGTGTGCGAGTTCGAGTCTCGCCTTCGGCACCATGAATCTTACATAACCTGCTGTTTTTACAGCAGGTTATTTTTGTTTTCAAGCCTATAAATTGGTCAAATCCGGCTGTTACACACTTCACTTACACACATTGAAGTCGGAGTTGATCATGAACCCTAACAAGAGATCCCCCAGTTACCTTGTCCGCAATGATCATTCCTACTGTTTCCGAATGCGAGTCCCACAAGACCTCCATCGGCTCGCAGGCTTCAGGTCAAAGTCTATTCGGTCATTATTCTCCATCGAGGTGCAGTTCCATGAGTACAAGCACGGAGCAATTCTCCCTGGATTTGACCTCTTTTTTGAGCCTTGATTATACCCACGGCAGCTGTACCGTCAAAAAGAGGGGTCTAAACCCCCAATTTTTGAAAAATTTAGACCAACAATATCAGATAGTTACAAAGCAGTTTTTAATAGATGCGTACAACGGCTATTCGTGAACTGAAAACAGTCATTTTCTGTATAGTTAAATTGAACTAAAGCTTATCAGGATTTAACTCTGCATGTGTAACTATTTATTATTGGGTGTAACTAAAAATCGATCCTCGTGGATATTCGGTCTTTTCCCCAAGATTATTGGGTAGTTACAAAGGACGATTTTTTCCATAAACTCAATCAGTCAGTACAGTGAAACACTGTTAAGCTGTGCTTGACAATGAGGGTGGAAGGGGGCCTGTACAGTGCTTAATAATTCCTTGATAATTTATGTTATATTTTGTTATGCTGAGTGAGATTGGTTGAGATATCGATTGAGAGTTTGGCAATGGATATTATAGCTGTACCCACCGATAGATAAACTCCGAGATCATTGGGGAGCTTCGTGTACGGATCAGTCTGATTCTGTCGAGTGAATACAATATGAATAACGAACATACAGATTGGGAAGTTTTCGCAGGCAGATTAATCACTTCATTTGGTGAGATTGAGCTTTTGACACATAGGCTTTTTAGACTATGGCTTCCGCAAAAAAGTGGGCATGAATACACTCTGTTACAAAGGCTGGACAAGCTAATCGGCTATGTTGACCACTTAACTGATCAGGGTGACAAAAAACAACGATTAGTAGACCTTCTCATAGAGTGTAGGAAACTCAATGTTATCCGTAATCAAGTAGCCCACAATCCTACGATCCTGACAAAATTCGATGAAACAACCTACGAAAACGAGATCACAGATCTTCGAGGAGACAGAGATCCGATTAGCTTAGAGCAATTGCATGAATATGCTGATGAAGCTGTTTCGGTAAAATCGGAACTCTTTATCACTGTGAGCCAATACGCTAATGAACCCATTAATAACCTGATCGCTTAATCGACTGCACGGAATATCTAATTCCATTTCTCCTGTCCCACTCATTCGTATGAGGAATTATGGCAACCGAAAAACAGCCAACACGAGGTGAAATCAAAGATGCAATTTTGCGTTCTGGTTATCTGCTCGAAACACGTATCGAAGAACTTCTCCGTGAACAATGGGGTTTCGTTGAAGCAAATTCCGTATACCTCGATTCCATCACAGGTAAAACTCGTGAACTTGATATTTACACCCTAAGAGCAGATAAAGCTGGGCCAGATGAATATGATTTCCTGTTCACGTCATTACTCATAGAATGCATCAATAATCCGTACCCGCTTATTTGTTTTACGAAAGAACCGCTAATGGAATTCTTGCACCATGAAAATGTTAAACTAGCAGGGTTACCCACCAAAATCCTCGAAGCGGCAATTCCAAAGAAGAAGTCAGAAAGTGACAGCACTGAAAAGGAAGATGAGGAAACTTGGCTACAACTTGGTGATTATCTTGGGATGGAGGATTATCATCACTATTGCAAAGGACAAATTGCTACTCAGTATTGCTCAGTAGCACCAAAGAAATCAAAGAGTAAGAAAGAGTGGGTAGCATTGCACGAAGGTAATCATTTTGATTCATTTCGGAAGCTAATGGAGGTAACAGAGTACCATACGAAGAAAATTTACGATGACTGGTACTTTATCGATGAAAAAGAAAATTTAAATTTAACATTCTACTACCCCGTTCTTGTTGTTCAAGGTGAACTACTTGAAGCAACACCAACTACGAGATCTGTTTCGTTGCGGAAATCAGAGCATGTGCAATTTCAGTGTTCAGCTATTTTCAACAATCGAGAAACCGAGTTTCAGATCGATATTGTCCAAGAAAAGTATTTCAAAAAGTATCTTGATCAAATTGAAAAAGAAACCATGAAAACAGTTCGTCTGTTGAGACGAAGACACAAGGTGATTAGAACTTCTATGGATAGAATCATCGAACTTGCAAAAAAAGAAGAATCACCGGAAAGGATTCGATCCGCCTTTGAGTTCTAGACTTGATTAATCTAATGGTGGTTACTTTCAAATAGAGGATAACAAACGCATTACACCTGGTACAGCTCCCCCATGAGTACATCCATGGTCGCTCCAATGAGAATCTGCCAAGAAAGCTCGTTGGGGGCAAACAATAAGTATGAGTAACAGACGCTATGTGTAGCTCCAGGAAGACTGGAGAAGCTACAGTAAACAACTTTCAGTAAGAGGGAGCTGTACAGCTGCAATGGTTGAATTCCCCTGTTTTAGCCTTATCTTATTAACAGGAAGAGCTTCTCATTTTTCTTCCTCCTTTTCCCCTCCGAGTTTTGGGAGAGACTTGGAGGGGTTTCTATTGTCTCCCTTGATAACACTCTGTTTTTCCTTGACTTTCAAAGCGTTTTGTCGTCTCCTTAGACATTGTTCGACAAATCAACCAGTTAACATCGCATATGAGGTTGAATCATGGAGTACCGTCCCAAAATGGGCTGACCACCGTCCTTGTGGAATTCGGTTCCACTGGGAGGCAGAATAGCATATCGAGTAGTTCATGCAGCCAGAAAAGAGTCTGATAAGCAGTTTCTGATCTTCCCCATTCTCCTACTTTCCACTGCAAAGTACCCAATCCTATCAGCATCTGGTCAGTCTTCATCGCCACTCTAATTCATCTTGTAAAACCGAACCTCCTGAAATGAGCTACAAGAAAGACTTCAATCCATAATCGCAAAGGGGGGCAAAATGAATAAATTAAAATTGATGACCGCACTTGTTGGGCTTCTTTTACTTGGTCTGTCTGGTCAGGCCTTGGCGCAGCTTGAAGTTTCTCCAACTTCTATGGACTTTGGAGATGTCGAGGTGGGAACTACGTCAACCTCGGTAGTGACTGTTACGAACAATGGAAGCAGCGAGATAGGGCTAACCGCAGAAATTTCCGGCAGCGCTTTCTTTGTGATTAGCTCGTCAGTCCCTGCCCTTATTTCTGAATATGAAACCGTTTATATACAAATTTCATTTACTCCATCAGCCGAAGGCCTTTCTGCAGCTGACTTATTAATCAAAGGTGTAATAGCTACCTCACTCCAAGGCGTAGGTGTTGAAGTTCAACCCCCACCTTCTGGGAGCGTTCAAGACATATTGGCGTTCTTCGATGCTTCCGTTCTTGATGGATCACTTGTGGGCAGTGGGCCTGGAAACTCAGCTGATGGTCGAAGAGATGCTCTCAGAAACATGATAAAAGCAAGTGGTGATCTGATAGAAGATGGATTCACAACAGAGGCCTGCCAGCAGCTGCTAAATGCCTATGAGCGTTGCGATGGCCTACCAAGGCCCCCTGAGTTTGTCTCTGGAGCTGCTGCTCAAACCCTAGCTGGGATGATCTTGGAATTGGTGGGTGGCCTAGGATGTGAATAGCTGGCTTGACGCAGCGTCTTTTCATAGCTCGCTATCATATTCCATCGGCATTTATGCTGTCAGGGCTGAAATTCAGTCCAGGGTTAGATCTTTTGGATTGATCCAATCCCTTACCCAAAAATCAAGGTTTCCCCTGATAGACTAGTCTTGGCTAGTGCGGTAGAGGAGAATTGGTTCGTAGAAATGATGTTTTGGTACGGAAGCCCACAGAGGATACTAAGCCTGAAGAGAACATATGGGATCAAGATTGGCAACTGATAACACCAAAAGAGGAGTAAGAGTTTAATAACGATAGCTATCTGCGTGTAGTGAAAGAACTTCAAGATTGGGATTGGCTGCTCGTTGGTGTAGACACAGAGAAAGACAATGGAGTCGAACCTGGCCGGAGACCTGTCATTATACTCTTAGATGAATAACCTGGTGAATGACGGGGAAAAATATGGCTACTACGATTTCAAAAAGAAAAGTGAAGGGACGCAAGTCCTTGATGCTCTTAAGAGAGATGCTGAAGTCACACCCTCTGTATAAACAAGGCTTCATCCTAGGAATCAAGCGGATACCAGGCTCGCCAAGAAAAGAGGTTGATCCGAAGAACCCAAACTAAAGAATCAGGCTCAGATTTGATCGTGGCTATTTCAGCTATTTCAACTCAGACATCGATCATTTGAATAAGACAAAAAGTATGCTAGACACTGCAATGTAAATGATCCCTCCCATTGCACAAACTCCAAAGGCACGGAAGGTACTGGTATAGTCAAGTGCTTGTCTCACTGCGATGATCATTGTTATAAACATCCAAATACTAGCCACAGTAGAGACAATCCATGTTAACCCAGGAATAATACCTAAGATTCTTATCAGTCCTGGGGAACTTGCAAAGCCTATAGTCCGAAGCAACTCCCCATAATCAGCTCTTGTGTCTGGTGTAGGTAATATCTTAGTGCCAATGACGTAAGTAAGATAAGACCATATCAACCAAAAAATAAGTGCCGAAATAGCCCCTGCTAATAGACCAGCGATCCCCCCTTTTCCAGCAACACCAATACCAGCAGCAACACTTGAAAGTACAACTACCATCATGGACTGAAATAGAGCTGACCTATCAGCTTCCACTTCTTCATATAGTCTAACGTCCAGCTTTGCTGCCCTGATCATTCTATCAATAAAAGGATTCATTGTGTCCTCCTTATCTTGTGTTAGAGACAATGTACAGTCTACAGCAGCTGCTTCATGGGTAGTGCGTTTAGCTGTACATGGCTTAGGGTTGGAAGCAATACTACCTATCGTAGTCTATACTTTTGGGTCACCGGATTTTGTTAGGACTACCAAATCTAGTCTATACTTAAGCACATTGACGTATTAACCGTGTTCAATCCACTGGCACACGTTGTTTCAGTTCCACATCCCAGTTCAGGACGATGTTGATTTTGCGCGGAGATTCTGTTGTGGATTCTTCGTCTGGATCAGCGCCTGGCTTAATCAGAAGGAATCGTTTGCCATCAGGGCTTATATCCCATTCGGGATTTTCTTGATAGCCTGTAACGTAGTTCCCTCGAAATAGTGTTTTGGGTTTTGAAGCACTGAAAGTCGGCTCCGTTTTCACCTGTGCCACCATGATCGCATCTCCGTTGAGATAGTATAGCTCATGCCCATCGGGTGACCATAGAGGGCTTTGTCCGCCGTCTACTGAAACTTGCCACTTGCCTTGATCAACTTCGGGAAATGGACGCACAAAAATATGATTGTCACCTGTCTCAGCGGAAAAATAAGCCATCCATCGTCCATCCGGTGAAATTCGCGGGTGGCTTTCAGCATGATCGGACTTTAACAGCAATTTTCGTTCACCATTGCCTCCCATCGATATAGCTCCAATGTTAACTCCTATAGGACCAGAGATTTCTGCTGTGACCAAGGTTTTCCCATCGTTAGACCAGGACCACGGAAACAGACGCTGACCTGGAACAGAACCAAGCTTTTCCACTTCTCCAGTACCATCCGCCGCTTTCCAGAAGATACAACTATTACCGTCACGCCCCGAAGCAAAGACAATGCGTTTACCATCCGGAGTCCACATAGGTGTTTCGTCATCTGCTTCATCGAAGGTCAGCCGGCTTAGGTTTTCCCGGATCAGATCCCAGATCCAGATGTCCAAAATGCCGCCCCTTTCAACCGATAAAGCCACTTTCGTTCCATCCGGAGAAATCGTGGGGAATTGAAACATATCAGGTTCCACATCGATTTGTTCCTCATTCCCCATTTTATCAACCCATACAAGAGTACGTGGAGAACCAGATCCACTCACACTCGTTCCGGAAACGTAAACCAGCGTTCCAGAATTGGATAGGGTAAATTCAAGCACACCTTCTTCGAGGGGGACTGGACCACCGGTGACCGCAAGCTTGTCTAGATCAAAGGGAACGGCGAATACATTGTTATTGGCCAAGCTATATACGAGATGTCCGGTGGGGAGATACATCGCACGGGTTCCAGGAAAGAGCTCCTTGCTTTCTCTTGATCCTAGCGAATGTAGCATAATCCTAGCTGGTTGGACGGAAAAGTCTGTGTATATAATCGCTTTGCCACCCTGAAGAAATTGTGGGAAGGCAACTAGGCCAGGTCGTTTAACAATAGATTCTGGAGTTCCGCCATCGCCGGAAACCCGCATGATGTCTCCTGAGAATTGGGCGTATACGATGGTGTTATCCTCATGCCAGCTTGCAGCTGCGAAAATATCAGTTTCACACAAAACTACCGCTGCACCACCGTTGACTGAAATCTTTTTTAATTGAAGACCACCAGCCGAATACCCGATCCACTTGCCATCGGGTGAGAAGAAGGGCATTAATGGAATACCTTCAGTCCCGGCAATAAGTTTTGCATCCAATTCATCCACGGAACGCAGATAAAGGCCGTCAGGCGTGGCATAGACGAATTGCTTACCATCAGGGGAAACTGCAAGGGCAGGAGCGCCATTCGGTTTACTAAGCTGCTGGCCCGATGATAGATCGTGATAAAGTCGAATAACTTGGCGTGGTTCCGCCGGCTTCAACATCCAGACAGCCAAGCCCGCTATGATGATGCAGACAATTGCTATGGTTGCGACTAAAGGAAGCCCCAGCTGCATTCTCTTTCGAGGTTTAGTTATCGTACTCGGCTGAACAAATAAACCGCTGGGATCTGCCAAAGCCTTCTGAATATCCACTCTTGCATCGCTAATGCTTCCGTATCTGTCTCTTGCCTTTTTCTCCAGACACCTCTCCAGGACCTCTTTCACCCTCCAGTGCAGGTTGGCAGGCAGGCTGTCCCACTCCGGTTCAGAACGAAGGACCGCCGCAAGCGTGTCGGTAACGTCCCCTCCGGTAAAGGCTTTTTCCCCTGTCAGCATCTCGTACA
>JABXGU010000391.1 GCA_016550415.1 archaeon
TGCAACTCTCCCCGAATACCGCCATCGCGGGTTCATCCGACAACTCAACACAATCTTCGAACAACGTGTTGAAGAATATCAGCTCTCACTCCTTGTCATCATTGGAATTCCCTATTTCTATCGTAGTTTAGGTTATGTCTACGGTATTACTTGGGGTGGAACTTGTGTTGTTCCACTTGAACTCATTCCGAAACTGAAAAAAGGCGAAGAAGAATCGGTACAGATCATAGAGATAACTCAAGACACCTTCGATGATTATCTGGCAGCTCGAATTCAACGTAATTCCTATCTCGATTTTTATCGGGAAATCTCATCGGCGGATTATCCTTATCTTACACATGGTCGCCTAGGTGAGGATTCGGTTTACCGGTTCTTTGTCGTCAAACACAAGGATGCCATCGTAGGATCTTTTATGCTCACGGTTGGATGGGGCTTCGTTGAAATCCACGAGCTATGGGTTGACAACTTGACCCATATTCTTTCAATATTACGTTTCCTAAAAACGATGGCAAGACGACGAAGGTTACCCCTCCGCATTTATCTCCCTTCACGTCCAGCATTGAAATCGGCCATTGAAGGACTAAGCCGATCGAAATTCGAGAGACCCTACGCATGGTACATTCGAATTCCATCAATTAAACGCTTCTTAGAAACAATCACTCCGGTTCTGGAATATCGCCTCGCCCAATCGGATTTTGCCCACTTGTCCGACTCACTACGTTTGAATTGGTATCGGGCAGCAATAGAGATTATCTTCAAAGATGGGAAAGTCGATGAAATCAAAGAAATCCGTCGCCAAGATCTCAAAGAAGCTGATGTTGCTGTTCCATTTCCAACAATCTATCAACTGCTGATGGGGTACAAGACCATTGATGAACTGCACCAGATTTATCCTGATGCAGGTGGACGGGCATTTAAACTTCCAATTGTCAGAATTCTCTTCCCTAAAATTCGAGCTCAGCTTAGCCCCGATTTATGATCCATACTGAAGACTAGACAAGGGGTTCTTCGGTGATTTCGGGTTTCTCAACCGTTGGGGCTGCCACACCTTTCAATACCATTTCTGTTGTCTCTAAGGCTCCAGCCTTAAACAAAGGCGTATTATTGTTGCCACATTGATATGAGAAGGTGCAGGCAGGACATCCCTCTAAGGCTTCACATGTGCAATCATTCAGAATAACGGATACACGTCGTAAAGCCTCCTCCAGTCGGTCATAGAGTAACTTTGCGAGCCCGCTTCCTCCTGGGCTGCCGTCATATATGAAGATAAGTCCAGAAGATCCCATCGAAACTCCACCAATCGCGTTTCGCCCACCGCCTGTCAGCATATCACTGCTTTCAATCAATGTATGTTCAAGGGCATGAAACCCACCTACAATGAGTTCCTCTTCAGTAATTTCGTTCTCCTTATCAAGAGGCTTCTTTGAAATCTGAATCTGTTTGGCAGCCTTTTTGACCGCAGCTATGGGATGTGGAGCCGTGAAAAAGAAACCTTTCGTGGGAAACGTGAATTCCAACGGGTGGTCAAGATCCCTAGTTTTCACAATTCTATCCGTGTAGATGTCCTTGATTACATAACCGGTAATAACCTCAGTCATCCGCAAGTCCGCATAATGCACCGTCATGCCATACACTTGCCTTGTGTCCAGCACACGGATAATTTCGGGGTTAACATGCCGGATGGGTTGAGTCATCTCACGATGATTAGGGGGTAATCTCCTAACAACAGCTCTTCCAACGCCATGACGATATTCGAATTCCAA
>JABXGU010000392.1 GCA_016550415.1 archaeon
GTGGGTGGAGTTCCTGCCACAGTCACAGATCTTATTGCAGAAATGAAGAAACACATGGATAAGGTTGATGTCAGGTTTGAAATTGATTCTGAAGCTGAGCGGGTTGCTACTACATGGTCCTTTCTTACAACACTTCTAATACAGCAGGGACAAGAGGAACTTTATCGAGATATTAAGGAGGTTGGATGGAAACTGAAGTATAATACGACACAGGATATTGTGAAGCGCTTTGTAGAGGATGTTCAATCACATAAGGAGATATATTCTGCATTTTGATGGTGAAAAAAATGAAGGAGATTAATCGAACAGCAGTTATTGGTGCTGGAAGGATGGGACATGGCATTGCTCAAGTTTTTGCCCAATCTGGCTGTCATGTGTCACTTTATGATGTTGACGAAGATACTCTAAATCAGGCACCTGAACACATCAAAGCCAACCTCACACTACTTGTCCAACGCAGAGTAATCAATGAGGAAAACATACCTACAACCCTAGATAGAATTCATCTTGAAACCAATCTTAAAACAACAGTCGCTAAAGCAGATCTCATCCTTGAAGCAGTCCCTGAACGTGTGGACATCAAGCAGGATGTATTTTCGAAAGTTGAGGGTTGCTGTGAAAAGGATGCCATTCTTTCAACAACAACCTCGGTAATCAGGGTAGGAGACATCGCCTCTACCTGTAAAACTGCAGAACGTCTTGTAGGAACCCATTGGATGAATCCACCTTTTGTACTGCCCCTTGTGGAAATCATCAGGGGACCTGATACAAATGAAGAAGTCATTAAGCAAGTTAGATACTTCCTTGAAGATAAGTGTGGAAAACAAACTGTGACCTGCGGCGATACACCAGGATTCTTGGTAAATCGAATGGCAGGTGCAGTCTTGACCGAAGCCGCCAAACTCATTGATGAAGGAGTGGCAACACCAAAGGATATTGACCGTGCATGGAAAGAACATTTGGGCTTCATATTCTTACAGTATGGTCCCTTTGGCAATCTCGACTATATTGGACTGGATGTTATTGTTCTAGCTGCAAAATATCTTGCTTGGGCACTTAAGGATGATAAGTATACTCTTCCAAAATGGCTTGAAAGTCATGTTCTCAAGGGAGAGCTAGGTGTGAAGACTGGGAAAGGCATCTATGAATATCCAGGACAGACTCCAGAGGAATTACAACTTGGACGAGTAGAACAATTACTGGAACTCCTCCAAAAAGTGGGGCAAACCCAAGGTGAATGAGCCTTTAGACATTGTGTTTTGTAGTGAATATTTGGCTTAGCACAGTCATGTATTTTCGAGACACTCTGACATCGATGACATAAGGTTGACCAGATTCAACAGCACGTTCTAAGGCAGGCTTGATTTCATCAGGTTGAGTAACTAATTCTCCAGATGCTCCAAGACTTTCAGCAAGTTTATCATATCGAGTATCTTCACGAAGAACAGTCCCCTGCTTTGCTTTCTCTTCAGAACGAGTTTTAAGAAGGCGGGTGTGATATACTAAACCCCAAGCGCTGTCATTATTCACAATTACGATGACAGGAACTTTGTGTCGAACAGCAGTGTCCAGTTCGCTGACATTGAAGAGGAAGCTTCCATCTCCCGTTATCAGGTAAACAGGGGTTTTTGGTTTAGCTAGTTTTGCTGCGATGCTGATTGGAAGACCTGCCCCGAGGTGTTGAAGTGGACCCTGTGAACCAATTATTTGACCAGGGTAATTTGCACGTAAGTACAGGTATGCCCAAGCAGTTGTATCGCCCCCATCAAGGACGAAAAGGCTATCAGGGCTGGCAAACTCTCGAATTTCCTTCATTAGTCGTTGAGGTTTGATAGGTACTTCAGAGGAGAGTCCATCCTTGTCAAATACCTCGAATAATTGCCTCCAAGATTCTCGTGTTTGTTTAGCAAAACTGGCTGCCGCTCGTTTTCTGGCTAGCTTACCTGCGGTTTCCAGCATTTGCGTAAGGACTGCACTAGCATCACCTACGATACCAACTTGAGCAGGACGGTTCTTACCAAGCACTGAGGGAACCACATCGACATGGATGAGTTTCGCATCCTCAGCGTAGAATGAGGGATCTCTACCAAAGCCAAGGAATTCATCAAGTTTTGCACCAATCACAAAAAGGACATCAGCTTGCTTAAGGAAAGGATTTGCGATAGCATTATGGATGGAAAGTGGATGCTTCTGAGGGATACAACCTACAGCCAAACCCTCACATGCAACAGGAGCCGAAAATAGTCTTGAAACTTTAACTAGATTTTTACAGGCTCCGGACCAGTAGACACCACTACCTGCAATGATTACTGGTCTCTGGGCCTTAGAGAGTAATTCAACAGCTTTCTTGACAAGGGAAGGATCACCTTGAGCTCTTTCCAATCGAGAACTTGAAGTGAAAGAAAAGGATGCTTTCTCAGATTTATACGGGGTAGTCAGGATATCCTTTGGAATCTCTAAAAGTGTTGGAGCCATTCTCCCAGAACGTGCTTCTTCGAATGCCTTCTGTACAAATTCACCAATACGGTGAGGATAAAGGCAGCGTTTAGCCCACTTTGTCATCGTACCTAAAATTGCTTGAGCATCAATATCATATGTGGCATCCATATTCACTAATTTCTGAGAAATGCAAGGGACTATTGCCACCATTGGGCTCCCCATGTAATAAGCCTGGATTATCGCAGGTATCAAATTGACTAGTCCAGGCCCTATTGGTACAATACATACACCAGGAGAACGAGTGACACGAGCCCACCCATCTGCGGCATTTCCTACTGCCTGTTCGTGGCGCATAGTAATGATATTAATCCCTTCATTAGCAAGTTCATCGTAAATGGGAAGGATTTCACCACTAGGCAGTGAGAAGACATGTTTTACTCGTTCGGCTTTTAGCACTTTGGCTATGGCTTTCGCTCCATTCATCTGAGGCATAGTAAACCTCACCTATGCAAGAGAACGGCGGTTCTCACACTGGCTCTAATACTTTACCTTTCGTTTCGGGCAAGGTCCATGGTAGTATGAACATGAGAATAAAGCCAATCACGGAGATTAACATCGCTTGAGCTAGACTGAATCCCATGTAAACTGCAAGTAAACTTACAACCCATGCACCAAGAGAAACGCCTCTTGCTACACTGAATATTACTGAATTTGCTGCCGCCCTTGAACTAGTTGGAAATAGTTCACTGGACCAAACACCGAAAAGCCCATGGGA
>JABXGU010000393.1 GCA_016550415.1 archaeon
CCACAACAGGTTTAGGAGGCTCAAGCTTTCTTTGAACACCATCTAGCCCAGCATAGAGTATTGCTGCATATGCAATGTAGAAATTGCATGAACCATCTGAAGGACGGTACTCCAACCGAGTTGCCATCCCACTTCCCGGAGGAACCCGAATAAGAGTAGACCGATTATAACGTGCCCATGAAATGTAAACCGGGGCCTCCCAACCAGGGACAAGTCGCTTATACGAATTAACTGAAGGATTAGTGATACCTGCTAATGCTTTAGCATGCATCAAAATACCCGCCAAGAAATGTAATGCGGTTTCGCTGAGCCCATGCTCTCCCTTATGGTCATAAAAGAGGTTTTGTGATTTTTCATCATCTATCAGACTTACATGCGTATGCAAACCAGCCCCATACTGACCATGAAACGGCTTTGGCATACAAGAAGCAATTAAACCACTCTTATTCGCCATCATTTTCAGAAGGGTCTTAACCAAATAAACGGTATCTGCCATCTGCAAAGCTGGCCTGTAAGCAATATTCAACTCATACTTACCAGGAGGAACTTCATGATGATGCTTCTCAATCAAAATACCCATATTTCTAAGATTCTCAACAAGATCTAGCCTAAAATCAATACCACGATCCAGTGGGGGAGTAGCAAGATAAGACCCCTCATCCAAAAGCGAAATCTTGCCATCCTCTTGTTTATTGAATAGCCAATACTCCATTTCACTGGCTGTATATGCTGTCACAGATGAACCCAGACTATTCTTAACCTTGTCTAGGGCTTTTTTGAGTACAAACCGTGGATCAAGCTCGAAGGGCTTATTTGATTCTGGTCTGTAAATGTCGCAAAGAACAAACGCAACTCGCTCAGGGAAAATGGCTGGCGGCATTATTGTAAAGCTATCTAAATCAGGAACTAGCTTCAAGTCACTTCTACTTACATCAACCATACCTACAGATGATCCATCTGTATGGATGCCCTCTTCAACTGTCTTGATAAAATACTTTGAAGGAACCCAAAGTGAGCGCATTATTCCGGAGATGTCAGTGAATTGTAAAGCGATATTTTTCACGTTTTCCTGTTTTATGAGTTTGGCAACTTCAGACATGTTGAATCCTCCATTAAGGGTAGGCTCTGACACCTTTACAGCCAATATAATATATCCTTTAAGATGTATTCTCTTTTTAGAATTCTTTTCCAAAACTAAAGCAAATTTTTTGGAAAGAATATCTTATGAATTACTCAACTCATGAAAAGTGGGAAATATACAATGGAATTTACTGTCAATGGAGTTCCAATAGATGACACGTTCTGTGAATATTTTTCTGCACGCATCTGTAGGATACTCATAACCTCTGTGAATAGAAAATGGGCTTTGGAATCAGCCTTGGAAGCAAAAGGCTTGGGTAGATCAGCGACTATTCCTCCTTCAGAAGCCTCACTTGAAGCTGAAGTGAGACCGGAGGATACACCTGATGGAAGACCCGGCTTCATAATCCAAGTTATTGACAGAAAATTGGACCAGTTGAAACATTGGCTTATTGTTAGAATTAGAAAGGGTGTTGTGCCCTATCCTAAAACCAATGTATTTGATGTATTACCTACAGAAAAGGTTGAAGGTTTTGTAGATATCAAAGGTACAATGATTCAAACCTTTGGAGACGGATTTGAAGAGGAAACAGAAGAATGGGGAAGGAATGTTTACAAAATTCCTAGGATGGACGGTTGGTTCTTTGTAGAAAGAAAATTTGGATTCATGAAGGGTGTCGCAGGTGGGATGTTCCTTATCCTAGCAGATTCTGATGAAGCCGCGTTACATGCAGCTGAAAAGGCACTCGAAGGCATAGCCACTGTTCCCTATGTGGTTGGAAAGTTTGCGGCATCAGGGACTAAAGTTGGTGGGAAAACGTATACAGACGCTATTGCCACTACTAACGATGCATTCTGCCCAGTATTAAATCACCTGAGGGAGAGTAAGCTTCGTGAGAACATAAAATGTATTTACGAGGTTATAGTGACCGGGCTACAATTGGATAGTGTATCCACAGCTATGAAAATTGGTATAGAAAAAGCCACGAAAAGTCCTGGAGTTTTGGAAATCACTTCAACAAATTATGGTGGAACTTTAGGCAAGGGACAAATTTCTCTTCACAGCTTATTTCAAGGCCGCTCTACTGGTTTATGATTTGAATTTTGGAACCTGATCTGTGATTTGATGAAGAAGCTTTTGACTATGTATAAGATTCCATAGAGTAGTAATGTCTCTGTGTACTAGCGTATCTTGTTTCAATCTGTCCCGTTGTTCCCCTTCATCACTGACCATACGAGGTACTACTTCTCGTACTGTCTTAAAGGCAATATGACTGCCCTTACCCAATTTCACTGATTTGTGAAGGTTACGAAGATCTATGCCTTGAGCTGCACAGAGGAGTTCGATTGCAATGATGTGTTCAACGTTTTTGATGATTTCACGAGCCTGTCGTGCAGAAATTGTACCCATGCTAACATGGTCTTCTTGATTTGCAGAGGTTGGGATGGAAGTCACACTGGCGGGTGTAGAAAGCGTCTGGCATTCAGCAACAAGAGCAGCAGCTGTGATCTGAGCAAGACCAAGACCATACTGTACACCACGATCTTCCTGAGCAGGTTGTAGAAGTAGGAGGGGTAATCCGCCGCTAAGGTTATTATCGATGAGGCGGGCAATGCGGCGTTCAGCAATTGAGCCAATGCTGGTTACAGCTATTGCCAGTAAATCCATAGCTATAGCGATTGGTTGTCCATGGAAGTTGCCCCCAGAAAGATATGATTTCGTAGAAGGAAAGATTAGAGGATTGTCTGTTGCAGCATTGATTTCTATGGTCAGCACTCTGGCAGCATAGTCTATGGCATCCCGCGCAGCACCGAAGACTTGGGGTGTGCAACGGAGGGAGTAAGCATCCTGAACACGTCTAGAATGTTGTAGGACTTTAAGTGCAGCATCAATGGTTACAGGGGATATTTCAAGGCGTTCAACTAACTTGATGATAGCGGCACGGTGTTTCCTTAGTACAGATGCTGAACCCTTAGGTTCTACTGCTAATTGTTGATCTATTGCCAGTACTGCCTGAGCCGCTTGAAGCAATAGATTCTCCTTTGCACTTTGTTCATCTCCAGTTGATTTAATTTTGGTACGGAGATTTTGAAAAGCTTGTTCAGCCTTTTCTTCACGCTGATGTGATGTGATAGCTTGTTTGCTGCCATTCAGTAAGACAAGAAGGTTCTTTGCAGTCTTTTGCTGCCCAATATGAGGTCGGGCTGCGTGTATACGATGATCAAAGTGATCAAGGACACCTTCAAGCGCTTCAATGCTAAGGGAAGCGGCGATTTCTGCTGAAGCTACTAAATTACGAGCATCTGTGACAGCTAGTACTCCAAGAGCAGTCATGACTTGAGTTCCATTGATGAGGGCTAGCCCCTCCTTTCGATCAAGGATGACAGGTTTTATTTTTGCCCTTTGAAGAGCTTCTTTCCCACTCAGTATCTCTCCCTTGTATTCAGCTCTTCCTTCACCTATTAGGACCAGTGCCATATGTGATAAGGGGGCAAGATCCCCGCTTGCACCCACTGAGCCCTTTGAAGGAATTATCGGATGAACACCCTTATTGAGAAGAGCTAGAAGAGACTTCAAAGTAGTAAGACGGATGCCAGAATATCCCTTGGCCAGAGTGTTTGCACGAAGCAACATTGTTGCCCGGACAACTTCAGTTGGAAGGGGGGAACCCACACCAGCAGCATGACTAAGGATTAAATTGCGTTGAAGTTCAAGAGCCTTATTTTCAGGGATTATAATCTCGCTCAAAGGACCGAAGCCTGTTGTAACACCATAGATGATGTCGCCTTCTGCTGCCCATTGGGCAATAAGCTTGGCTGCAGCCTCAACCTTTGCCTGTGCCGATGTATCTAGTCTAACTTTGGCATTATTTCGTGCGACTGCGACCACATCGTCGATGCTTAAAGTATCTCCATCCACTTTGACCTTTGAGATTGACATTTCACTCACCAAGCGAATGCCTACAATATGCTGTCAACCTAATTGGTTTCTTCACCCTAAAAGGATGTGTCTATTGTTCGTGGTGTAAATAGGAGTGAGCAGCCCAGCTTAGAAGAATCAGGGTTAACACGATAGAATATGGTGACACAAAACTTGAAGCAATTATCATCCATGTGATTCCCAGTGGTAGGAAACCTGCAATTAGGAAAACCACTGGCATCATCACACACCATGATAAGACAGGATAGGTCACCATCAGTGCTACTGGTGTTTGTGTTTGAGCTTGAGTGATATATGGATAGCGGCTACCCAAGCCTAGCCCCATTGCTGTAGATAGTAGAATAGCATGGGGAAGTATTGCAGCAGCTACAATGAGCAGATTTAGATCACCAAGAATCACCGCAAAAAAGATGGCAAAAGGTATTGTGATCATAAGAGGGGTTACAAGTAATAGAATGAATTTAATGAATGTGACATGAATAGGAGCAATGGGTGCTAGGCGGAGTAGATGAATTTTACCATATTCACCTTTGAAGGGATCAGCAGCTGAGATGGTGAGAAGGGGAACAAGCAATACAAGAATGATAAGATAAAGAGAGGGGATTAGGTGAGTAAAATCTTCAGGTATGGGAAGGATTTGGTGGATTACAGGGGCAAAAGAAATGAAAACATAAGCTAGAATGAAATTGATTAAAATCCCAGCCCAATAAACAGCTTTTCCAGGACTTCGAAGACCTACCACGATATCTTTCTTCAATAAGGCACGAACAGGGGAACAAGCGCCTTCGAAGGATATAGGGGCTTGGCTGAGTATACCTGTGGCTGTACCACTGCGATGAGCTATGATAGAAAGGTCTTCAAAGAGAGCATAATTGATTAGGTCGGTGAATTTTATCGCAGCCCCTAAAATCACAGTGTAGAGAATGGCAAGGCTAAGGAGTAACAGAGGAAAAGAAATGGGGGGAAAAGCAGCCAATTGTCCTGCTGTTCCAAGCGCAACAAGTAAGTAGGCTAAATTATAGACTGGCGTGGGAATCAAGAAATTACCATATATTATGAATGGAGAAAGAAACAGAAAGGTTCCAATCATGAATATCAAGTAAAAAAGGAGTCGTCGTATACGATGGCGCCGCCAAAATAGAGACACATAACGTCGCAGGCAATATATTGTGTGAGTAGCCAAGGAACCGATTTCTCCTAGAAAAATGATTAACA
>JABXGU010000394.1 GCA_016550415.1 archaeon
GAATGATCTTACCCACACATAGTAATCCAAGATTTTTACAGACTTCATTACCTACAGCACCAGCACCGATCATAAGAACTGTGGATGCTTGAACTCGATTTAGGTTGTCAGTACCTAGCCACCGACGAGTCCGATCATGGCGATCGCGTTCAAAGAAATCCAATTCCAGTGGTGTAGGTGCTTCCTCGGGCATAGTATCTCCCTTACATTTCTGTATCTTCTAATGCTTCACTTGGTGAATCAACACTCAGCGGTACATCTGGGCGATATACGCAATAATCAACACGTTTTAATTTCAAAGGTTCTGCAGCATCCAAGCGTTGCAGCATAAAAACCTTGAAGATTCGACTTATCGGATCAATGAGGAAGAAGACATTTCCTTCAGCATAGAAGGGGGTTTTAAGGAAGGTCCGAAGATCGACTGCGGAGAAATGAGGATCAGTGCCAAATGGATGAGAATGCCATAGTCCAACCACGCGTGGAGCATGAGGGTTTTGACCGTACCGGTCATGCAGTGCTAGTCGATACTCCAAAATACCTTCAGGAGTGAAACGGGCATAGGCCATACTAGCTTCAACACGTCCTGTAGCCCAGTCAGTCACTCGTACATATTTCACATCACGCCATGAACGACGAAAACCAAGAATGACACCTAACGCCTCCCGTGGAGGTTTCTTTCTAGCTTCTCTCCTGCAATAATAGAAGATATCCCAGTAGGTTCGTTCATACACGTAAACGGGATAAACACTAGTCTCCTTTTCCTGTGACTCCCCTTTGGAACTTGCAGGTTCGATTTGAGCCTCCAGCGATTCGCGCTCTGGCAAAGCTAATTCATACTCCATCAGGTGGATGAATTTAGATTTCCTTGCTTACCTTAAAGCACACCGATATAACTTTCTGTAATAGTTGTCTTTGAAGTGGTCTAAATTATTTACTAGCTTGCGTTGTATCTCCGATTCTAGTACTCCAAGGATAACGGTCCATGATATTATCAATGAGGCGGCGCACTTTTGATACTTCAGAAGTTTCAGCATAGGTTAGAAATGCAACTCGACCACCACGAGTGCGCTTCATTTTCTGGTAAATGGTTTTCGTAGTATTTACAACATCGCAGATGATTAGTAAATCTGCGTCCGGCAGGTCGAGGTCACGTTCTCCAACTGGTGAGAGGATTAGGGCTGCAGGAGGTTTAGCTGCTTTGAATTTTGCTAGGACAGCCTGTTTATCAGGAGTACGCCCTGTTAGAGTGAAAGATTTGACACCAGCTTTTTGTAGGAGTTGATCAATTTCTCTGACTACATGCAAATAGGATGAAAGAATGACTGTTTTTCCAGTTTTGTTGATGATTGTACGGACTTGAATGGCTTTAGGTGTTGTAGTGGGCCAATCCCTCATAATACGTTTGACATCAATTTGTGGTTCGAGGATTGGGTGGTGGAGAAATCGGCGAAAGCTTCCCGATGTCATGCCATAAAGGTACTTCCGGAGCATCAGTAGACCACTATATCGTTGTCCTAGTTCTTCTGGTATAGGTAATTCCTCTAATATTAGATGAAGAACACGAGCTTGGCGGGGTAGAGCTGTGGTGTCTTCTCCTCTTTCCTCCTGTACAACCTGATAGATTTCTTCACGTGTAGATTGGATGAGGTCGTCTAAAACAATTGAGAGTGCACGGATAACCTGATTGTGAACAGGTACAACATCAATAGTTGTGGGATGAATGAAGTCTTGCACATCGGTACCTGCCAGTTCAGCCATTGTTATTAGTTCAGCATTTGGGATGAATGTCTTAAGCGTCTTGAGTTCTTCTCTGATACGAAGTTGGGCTTCATCGAGTACAACATGGTCGTCTCGAAGTGTTCCACTAAGCCCTATGATCCATCGGTCCTGGAAAAAGTCAAGTAGGTAAGACCAAGGCTGAATCAGGACATTTCTACGACCAGTTCGGCGGATAATAGTATCCACTTCATTTATGAGAATTGCATCAAACTGGTCTGGTTTGAACTCACCACGGCGAAGAATATTTGCTAGGACACGAGCTGTGCAAATCGTTACTCTGGATTCTTCGAGAAGCTGTTTACGTCTTGGACCCCGCACTTTCGGTGATAAAATACCAAGACCCTGCACACCACCATACTCGACTTCAAGATATTGAGCGGTTTCCTGTAGTGAAGAGGTTGAATTTACTGTTAGTATGAACCGGGTGTCAGGAAATAACTCGGTCACAAGTTTGAAGGTGAGTACACGCTTACCTAGCCCACAGTCAAGCTCAATGAGTATGTTTCGATTCCTGTTCTCTTTGATTCGCGTTAGGATGTGCTTTTGATATTTTCTTTCATCAAAGCGTGTCTTACCTGAAGGAGGAGAAGATGATTGACGGGTTTCAGGTTGCTTTGGTGACATACGCTATTACC